>DASTQB010000233.1:0-16738 GCA_035761985.1 Pyrinomonadaceae bacterium | reverse complement strand
TTAACATGGCAAGACGCTCACCGTCAGTCACTGCATGTACAACAAAATCACTTTGTATCGGAAGCAGGGCAGCGATTACGAGAAAAGCGCCGGTTGCAACAAAAAGCAGTCTGCGCATAAAGAAGGCTCCTTGGGGATTAGAAGTTAAACGATGTCTCAAGTATTGAACGCCTTGAAGAAGATTCCGGCGGTTTAGATCTGAACAAGATGGGGCGCGCGGCCCCCAGCAGTGCTTGCAATAGTGTGCTTCTAAAGGAATTCCAAACGAAAGTCAACTAAAATGCCTGAAGAGTTTTGGGATAATCCGAGTCGTATCGTAACTGAACGTCACTCGACGATCAGCCGTCTTAGTTTTACTGTTTTTGTGGCGGTTGCGTTGCGGTGAAAGCGAAAGGACCTATCTGGCACATTGGTTGCTCGATCAGGTACAAGCTTTGCTCATTAGGAGGATAGAAGAGTGACGAAGAAGATCTGCTTGTTGACAATAGTTTTAATCGCGGCTGTGGGAATGGGATGCTCGAATACGGCAGGCGACGCGACGAATGCGACGGCGACCGCCAGCCCGAGTCCCACCGAAACCACCGCACCCGGACCGGACAATTCCGAGATCACGACGAGTGTTTCCGCCGACGGCACGCGCACCGAAACCAGGACTTTTCGTAACAACCCGCGCGTGGCGAAAGTTACTGTCACTACTGATCGCACCGGCAGAAGAACCGTGCGAGCTACTTCACCCAGCGGTGAAGAACGTTTAGTGGAGAACGTCGGGAACGCACTCGAAGCGACGGGCGACGAGATCGCTGATGGCGCGAGGTTCGTTGCCGATAAAACAGAGGACGGCGTTGATGAGGTGGCAGACAAGGCTGAAGACGTCGGGGATAAGGCCGCGGATGTCGGCAAGAACGTCGGTGAGAAAACAGTTAGCGGCGCGAAGACGGTTGGAAGCAAGACCGTGAAAGGCGCAAAGAAAGTCGGCGAGAAGACTGGTGACGCCGTAAAGAAAGTAATCCCATAGAAGTAACTGTAGGGGTGGCCCTCCGTGGCCACCCCAGTCTTATCTCCCCACCATCTCTTAGTTCCACGCTGGGGCGGCCACGGAGGGCCGCCCCTACAGTTTTGCCTCACAATCATGTTAATTGCTGAAATCCTGTATACTTGCGCACGGCAAGGAGGATGTTTATGGCTGACAGTTCGAAGTTCACAATCATTTGCCCCTGTTGCGAGTCGACGATGATGATCGACGCGCAGACCGGCGCCATCCTGTCGCATGAAGAAAAGGCGAAACCGGTCGCGTCCTTTGACGAGATGGTCAAAGGTTTGGACAAGCAGAAACAGATGCGCGAACAGATCTTTGCGCAGGAGCTCAGCTCGATGAAAGATCGCGATCGGATCCTCGAAGAGAAGTTTCAGGAAGCGATGAAGCGCGCAGACAAAGACAAAGGCAAACCCTACCGAAATCCTTTAGATATTGATTAAGCCGCGGTATCACACGGAAAACGCGAATGATCAAATTGAAAAACCTGACGATAGTCCTTTGCACCTCTCTCCTCTTAATTAGTCAATCCAGTGGCATCGCTCAAACGAGGATGCCACAGATCAAGTTTACCGACCGCACGCTGCCAAACGGCATGCGCGTGCTGACCGCCGCGGATCGTTCGAGTCCGACAGTGGCGATTCAGGTCTGGTATCACGTGGGTTCGAAGGACGATCCGCAGGGCCGCAGCGGCTTCGCACATCTCTTCGAGCACATCATGTTCAAGAGCACGAAGAACATGAAGTCGGAGATGATGGACCGCCTTACAGAAGACGTCGGCGGCTTCAACAATGCTTTCACTTCTGACGACGTTACCGTTTACTTTGAAGTCGTCCCTTCAAACTATCTCGAGACGCTGCTCTGGGCTGAAGCCGATCGACTCTCGGGTTTGAACGTCGACGATCCGAATTTCAAGTCGGAGCGCGACGTCGTGAAGGAAGAGTTTCGGCAGGGCGTGCTGGCGCCGCCTTACGGGCGCTTCTTCTACCTGCTACAGGAACGATCTTTTCTCGAACATCCTTACAAGCGCCCGACAATCGGCAGCATCGAGAACCTCGACGCGGCATCGTTGAAAGACGTTCAGGAGTTTCATGCAACGTACTACCGGCCCGACAATGCGACGCTCGTCGTAGTTGGCGATTTCGATCAGAAGCAGCTCGATGGATGGATTGACAAGTACTTTGCTCCGATTGCAAAACCGGCGACGCCGTTGCCGCGCGTTCAGGTTAAGGAACCGGCTCGCAAAAGCGAGATTCGTTTGACTGAATACGGCCGCAACGAACTTCCCGCAGTCGGGATCACGTTTTTGACACCGCGGCAGTCCGATCCTGATTCAGACGTGTTGCGCGTTGCAGACGCGATTCTTTCCGCGGGTGAATCGTCCAGGCTGTATCACTCGCTCGTTTACACGCAGCAGCTAGCGGCTGAAGCAGATTCGGCTGCCGAGGTTCGCGAAGACGCGAGTCTGTTTGTGTTGACTGCGATCTTGTCTGAAGGAAAGAAGGCCGAAGATGCAGAGAAGTCGCTGCTGGCCGAGGTCAAGAAGTTGCAGGACACGCCGGTCACGGCTGCTGAATTGGAGAAAGCCAAGAACCAGATCATCACCAACCAGCTACGCCAGCTTGAAACGAGCAACGGAAAAGCTCTCGCACTCGGCGAAGCTGCCGTGTTGCTCGGAGACGCAGCGCGTGTGAATACCGACCTCGCACGACTGCAAGCTGTAACTGCCGCTGACATTCAACGTGTGATGAAAAAGTATTTCACCGATGCGAATCGTTTCGTCTTGTATTATCTGCCGGAAGCGATGAAGGCGAAGGAGGGCAGGTAAGATGAAAAGATTCATACTCGCTTTGACTGTCGTTTCGATGTTGCCACTGCTTGCGGTCGCGCAATCGCCGCAGGCAACGCCTCCGCCGCCTGCAGCACCGCGATCGGGAACGTTTCCCAAACCGGTCGAGCAAACTCTTCCAAACGGACTGCGCGTGATCGTTGTCGAGCGACACGAGTCGCCGCTGGTTGCAGTTCAGCTTTTGATCAAGAACGGTGGTGAAGTTGATCCACCGGAGTTGGCTGGTCTTGCCGACATGACGGCCAACCTGCTCACGAAGGGAACTCAGACGCGCGACGCCACGCAGATCGCGCAACAGATCGAAAGTCTCGGCGGTTCGCTGGATTCGGGAGCACGTTGGGATTCGTCGTTTGCAAACGTCGGTGTGATGTCGTCGAAGATTCCGCAGGCGATGGAGATCCTTGCGGATGTTGTCCGGCGTCCGACGTTCAAGAGTGAGGAAGTCGAACGTCTGCGACAGCAGTATCTCGACAACGTAACGCTTGCGCTGAGCGATCCGGGAAGTATCGGGCGTTTTGTAGCAGCGCGAGTCGTGTTTGGTGATAGCCCGTACGGGCATCCTGTGAGCGGAACGACCGAATCGCTGACGCGGATCACGCCTGCCGAGATCCAGAAGATGCATGCGCGGTATTACCGGCCTGACAATGCGATCCTCGTCTTTGGTGGTGACGTTACAGCTAAGGATGCATTTGCGCTGGCGACTCGTTATTTCGGCGACTGGCAAAAACCGACGACACCGCTGCCGGCTGTAGAGCCAGCGAAGCAGAGTGGCGAAGCAAAGTCGGGTCGCGTCGTTGTGATCGATAAACCCGATGCTGGTCAGGCGGCAGTTTTTCTTGCCCGCACGGGAATCAATCGCAAGGACCCGGATTATTTCCGCGGCATCGTTTCGAATTCTGTGCTCAGTGGTTACTCGGGACGTCTCAACCAGGAAATTCGCATTAAGCGAGGGTTGAGTTATGGTGCGGGCAGTGTGCTCGACACGCGGCGTGATGTTGGACCATTCCTCGCGTCCGCGCAGACGAAGAATGAGTCGGGCGCCGTGGTTGCAGATCTGTTGATGGGCGAGATCAGTCGTTTGTCGTCGGCGCCGCCGGCCGATGTTGAGTTGACGCCGCGGAAGGCGGTGTTGATTGGAGGTTTCTCGCGAAACCTCGAGACTGCGGGCGGGCTTGTGAACCAGGTTGCGTCGCTTGCGCTGTTTGGCATGGGGCTGGACGAGATCAATCGCTACATCAACAACGTGCAGGCGATCACGACGGCTGACATTCAGAAGTTTGCAGGCACGCGGCTGGACGCGAAGACGAGCAACATCATCATCGTTGGTAATGCGAAGGCGTTTCTGCCGGAGTTGCAGAAGAAGTATCAGAATGTTGAGGTGATTCCGGTGGCGGAGCTGGATCTGAATTCCGCGACGCTCAGGAAGAAACCGCAGGCTTAAGAATAGGTCCTATAGGTCGTATAGGACCTATATGACCTCTGAGGTGTGATCATGAAAAATTTCGCGGCTCTTTTGTTCGCCCTGTTTTTCGTGGGAGTGGCGCATGGTCAGGCGCCGCAGGCTCCGATTGATGGTGTTGATGCGCGATCGAATCCGGAGGAGTTTGCGAAGCTGCTTGGCAGCGCGGATGCGAACGTGCGGCGGCGCAGCGCGGAAGCACTTGCACAGCTTGCCGCGACCGATCAGCGCAAGCTCGTCGAAGGCTACCAGCTTCAGGAGACGAACAAGGAAGTTCGCCTCGCGCTCCACTGGGCTTTGTATCGCATGGGCCGTGCGGAGATGTTGTATCGCGTCGTCGAGGATCTCGACTCAGGCCGGCAGGAACAGGCAATCGGCTACCTGACGCAATTGGAAACTCCTGATCTGCTTCATCCGTTTTTGAAGAAACGCATTAACGCGCCGCGCATCAACGCCGGGCTGTTGAAGGCACTCGCACAAATCGGCGACGCGAACACACTCGAACTCGTCAAACCGTTTCGCGAATCGCACCAGCCGTACGTCGCCGAAGCCGCCGAGATCGCGCACGACGAGATCGAGAAACGTCTCGGCGAGACGACGACTTCTGAAACGCGGACGCGGCCCAGGAGTGTCGGAAGACCTTAACGCTCAGGATGCACCCGAGTCTCCGCACATTTCTCGATCGACTCACCAGAGAAAACGAAATCGTCACCATTAAAGTCGAGGTCGATCCGTACCTCGAGCTGGCTGAGCTCCATCGTCGTGTCATCGCCGAGGGTGGACCCGCGTTGTTGTTCGAACGGGTGAAGGGAAGTCGTTATCCCGTCGTAACGAACCTCTTCGGCACTGCGCGACGCATCGATCTCGCGTTTGGACCAAAGCCGGAAGCATTTGTGCGCGACATGGTCCATGTGGCTGAGTCGCTGCTGCCGCCGAAAGTCGACGAGCTCTGGAAACATCGTTCACTCGCCCTCGATCTTCTGAAACTCGGCACCGCGAACACGTCGAGATCTCCGGTGACGCAGGTGATTGATCGTCCTGCGCGTCTCGACAAGTTGCCCGTGTTGACGACGTGGCAGGAAGATGGTGGACCATTCATCACGCTCCCGCTCGTCTACACAGAGAATCCCGTTACCCGCAAGCACAACCTCGGCATGTATCGCATGCAGATCCACGACGCACGCACGACGGGTCTGCACTGGCAGATTCAGAAAGGCGGCGGCTTTCATTATCACGAGGCAGAGCGTATGGGTAAGCCGTTGCCCGTCACGGTCTTTTTAGGTGGACCACCTGCACTCATCCTCGCCGCTATCGCTCCGCTGCCCGAAGACGTGCCGGAGCTCGTGCTTGCTTCGCTGCTCGCCGGACAAAAGCTGAAGATGACGAAGAACCCGCTGGGCGCACATCCGCACCGGCTTGTAGCTGAAGCGGAGTTTGCACTTGTAGGTTATGCGCCGCCGCAGACGCGCCGGCCCGAAGGACCATTCGGCGACCATTACGGTTACTACTCGCTGCGTCACGATTATCCGGTTTTCAATGTCGAGGCCGTCTGTCATCGTCGCGATGCGATCTATCCGGCGACAGTCGTCGGCAAGCCGCGGCAGGAAGATTTTTTCATCGGCGATTACTTGCAGAAGCTGTTGTCGCCGTTGTTTCCACTTGTCATGCCTTCGGTTCGCGATCTTTGGACATACGGTGAGACGGGATTTCACTCGTTGGCGGCTGCAGTTGTGCGTGAGCGATACGGGCGCGAGGCGCTTGTTTCCGGGTTCCGTATTCTCGGTGAAGGACAGCTGTCGCTGACGAAGTTTTTATTACTCACTGACACGCCACAGGATTTGAAAGACTTTCCGCGTTTGTTCGAACACGTGCTCGAGCGGTTCCGGCCCGAGACGGATCTGTTTGTGTTTTCGAATGTGTCGATGGACACGCTTGATTACACGAGCGGGAAAGTGAACGAGGGCAGCAAGGCGATCATGCTGGGTTTGGGTGATCCGGTTCGCACGTTGCCGGGGAAGTTTGAAGGGCAGTTGCCGGCGTATGTTTCGACTGCCGAGGTGTTTTGTGGCGGGTGCTTGGTGTTGCAAGGCGGATCGTTTGCGGAGGATGAGGAACTGGCGTCGAGAGTGGCTGGCGATCCGGTTTTTGCAAACTGGCCTTTGATCGTTTTGCACGATGATGCGCGTGTGGCGCGTTCGTCGCCGGACTTTTTATGGGCCACGTGGACGCGATTCGAGCCTGCGGCTGATATCTACGCCGCACGGACTGCCGTGAAACGGCATCATCTTGTTTACACGGCGCCGATCGTCATCGATGCGCGGACGAAGCCTGGATTTCCGGATGAGCTTGTTGTCCGGGATGATATTGGAAGACTGGTCGATCGTCGCTGGAAGGAATACTTTAGACAGGATTAATAAGATTTTCAGGATTTACAAGATTCAGAATTCTAATTAACTTCTAGTCATGCCGGATTGAATCTTGTCCATCTTGAAAATCATGTAAATCCTGTCTAAGCTGGATGGTAAACACCGCGCCACCTTCGACTGCATTTGCGGCCGTAAGCGTTCCGCCATGCTGCGTCACGATCCGGTGACTTAAAGCGAGTCCAACCCCGTGTCCTTTCGGTTTTGTTGTTGTGAAGAACGGGATGAAGATCTTTTGCAGCTGGGCCACTGGAATGCCCGGGCCGTTATCTCTCACTTCAATCACAACACAATTGTTATCCGTCTTCGTTTGCACAAACACTGTTCGCGCCCCGGATTCTGCGGCATTGCGCATCAAGTTCGACAACGCGAGCCGCAACATCCGTTCATCGGCACGGATCACCACTGATTCCTGTGCCTCGATAATCAACTCAGCTCCAAACTCCTGAAACACCGGCTCGAGTTCACTCGCACAGTCGTCTATCAACTCCAAAATCGAAACCTGCTCCAACTGCAGCGGCTGCGGGCGCGCGAAGTTCAAAAACGCCGTCACCATGCTCGATAAGTTTCTCACTTCATTGAGCAGCGAACCCGCCGCGGCCTGCGCCGTATCGTTCAACTCCAAACTCTGTAACAACTGCGCGTAACCCTGCAGCGTCGCGATCGCATTCTTAAACTCATGCGCGAGTCCCGCCGACATCTCACCGAGACTCTCGAGGTTGTTCTTAAGCGCGACTTGTTCACGCAACTCCGTAACTTCAGTGATGTCAGTCAACAGACACAGCGCGCCGCGTGGTCCACGTTCCGGCGGCAACTCGATTGGCGCGACAGTCGCACCCAGACGCCGCAAGCGCCCGTTTTCTCCAACTGCTTCGATCTCAGTGCGTCGATACAAAGTTCCTTTTTCCAAACAGTCGCCGATCATCGAGGCCAGCTCCGCATGTTCGCTCAACAACTGTTCGTACGATTCACCGAGCGCTCTGCCATCGACTTCAAGCAACGTCCGCCCAGGCGTGTTAACCGCCATCGACAGCCCCGCGCCGTCGAATGCAAGCAATCCCGAAGGCAAACTCGCCACGATACGCTCGCTGAATTTCTCCGCGGAGTTTGCACGCTCGCGCGCCTCCAAACTCAGTTGCTCGAGCTCTTTCCGTTGCTCCTGCAACTGCGCCACCACCGACTGAAACGTCTCCAGCACAAACTCAGCCTCGTCCTGCGACTTCAGCATCTGCTCCGCGGCTGTTGCTCTTTGCGCTTCGCCGACAAGCTGCTGGTAAGGACGAAGCATCCAGCGCAGCAAAAACAGAATGCTCAACATGCTGCCAATCAGGATCGCAACGAACGCCGCAAGCAGAATTGGACCACGTGTCGCCGGTGTTTCAGGAATGAGGATGTAGAGAAGGATCGCAAAGAGCACTGCCAGCAGGAACAGTCCCGTGAGCATCGTCAAACCGGATTGAAAACGATTGCGGTACGTCATCCAAACTGTCCCGCGTACCACTCGACCAGCGGGCGGCCAAAGAGTAACGCCGCGATCGCGCCGAGCCCGAGAAACACTCCGAATGGCAACAACATCTGCATGTTTTTCTCGCGCTGCCGCGCCATCAAAAACACGCCTACGATCGAACCCGTAGAAACGCCGATAAAGATCGTGAGGATCGTGAGTCGCCAGCCGAGATAAGCGCCGACCATAAACATCATCTTCACGTCGCCAAGCCCCATCGCCTCGATGCCGCGCAGTTTTTCCCACGTCCAACCCATGAGCCAGAGCGAGCCGCCGCCGATGAGCGCACCAACGCCCGCGCCCGCGAGTGACACCGCCCAAACGGGCATGCCTGCGAGTGCGCCGCCTGAGAGTGATGGAATGTCGTCGAAGTGCGGCGTGCCGGTCAGGAAGGGAATCGCGATTCGAGCGACAATGGCAAACGCGATCCCCGGATACGTGATCACGTTTGGAAGCAGCATGTGTTCGGCGTCGATGAAGATCAGCGCGAGCAATGCCGAACAGAACACAAGGTCAAACGGAAGCGCCGCATTGAATCCATCGTGCCATGCGACGGCGACGAACAACGCCGCAGTCAACAACTCAACCGCCGGATATCGAAACGAAATAGGTTCGCTGCAGCCACGGCACTTGCCGCGCAGTGCCATATAACTAAGGACGGGAATGTTGTCGTAGAAAGCGATCGTCGCGCCACACGACGGACAGCGCGAATTCGGAAACACGACCGACTCCTCGATCGGAACGCGATGAATTACGACGTTGAGAAAACTCCCGATGATCGCACCAAACACTCCTGCGATCACATAACCAACAACTGGGGGAACTAAGCTGAAGTCAGGCATTTATGCTGTATCTGTGTTTATCTGGTTTTAGGATCCGTCCGATCTGCGTTTCTGTTTTTCCCAGAGCATCAGGTGCTTCAGAAACGCATGATGCGCGGCAAAGCTCGCGATGGTAAAGCCCGCGAAGCCGTCGCGTAAACCGCCTTTGAGGATTAAACTTCGAATGAACGCCGCCGGTCCTGCTGAGGCCACTCCAAGCACCGACGTGCGCCGTCCTTCTTCAAACATCTGCCGCGCTGCAAGCGGCGCGTAACGCTCGCCGATCATGCGGTGATGATGCGCGGCGTCCTGCATCGTGTAGTGGAGCAAATCTCCGGCGAGCGTCTCGATCCGCGCGCCCGGGTCCATCGTCACTGACTCGTGAATATGACGTTGCTTCCAGCGGCCCTTCGTCTTTCTGAAGAGTCGCAACTGCCGATCAGGATACCATCCACCGCCACGGATCCAGCGATCCTGGTAGAAAGTGCGCCGGGCTATCAGGTAACCGTCGGCGAGATCTTTCGCGTTGCGCAAAGCTTCGATCGATCGTTTCAACTCGTCTGAGACGCGCTCGTCTGCGTCAAGACTGAAGATCCATTCGTGCTGCGCCTGGTCCACGGCAAACTGCTTCTGCGCGCCAAAGCCGGGCCAGTCGTTGACGATCACTCGCGCGCCGCACGCCTCCGCGATCTCGCGCGTGGCGTCGGTCGAGTTTGAGTCTACCACTACAATCTCGTCGGCCCATGCCACGGATTCGCACGCGGATTTTATATTGGATTCTTCGTTGAAGGTGATGATGGTGGCGCTGATCTTCATTAATAAAGCCGCAGGTTAACGCAGATTAACGCAGATTGAAAATTTATCTGCGTTTATCCGCGGAAATCTGCGGCTAAATTTAGGTCGGACGTAGACGCCTACGGAACGGCCGGCGTGTCAACAATTACGTTGTTCGCGCGCAACGTGGTCGAAGTCGCCCGCTGCAGGTCGGCCAGCGCCTTGTTGTAGTCAGTCTCTGCTCTCAACTCCGACGCACGTGCATTCGCCAGTGCGTTCTCACGCTGGAACAGAAGGAACGTCGTCGAACGTCCGACCTGGTACAACCGCTGCTCGCCTTCAAGCTGCACTTCCGCGTTCGCTCGAGCTTCACGCGCCGAAAGCACTCGCTGCCGCGCCGACTCAACCGCCTGCGCAGAATTGCGAACGTCAACTTCGATCAACTGCTCCTGCGAACGCGTGGACGCCGCCAACTGGTCCTGCTGAATTCTTGCACCTGCCAGATTCGCTTCCGCCGTCTTGTTCTTGAACGGAAACTGAATCGCAACGCCGACCGTGATGTTGCGCGTGTCGCCGCTGAACAGGTTGCGAATGTTCTGCCCGTAGCCGCCGATCAACACCGAATTCAGATTGCTGGTCTGAGCTTCAACGAGCGGTGAAGTCGCCACCGGCAATCCCTGCGCAAGCTGGATCGCGCGAATCTGATCGAGCAAAAACGCTGCCGAGTTTGTCTGCGGGTTACCGAAGATCAGCGGCACCTGCGTGCCCGGAGGCAGACCGCCGGAAACGTCCGTACCAGCAAGACCTGTTAGAGCCAACGTACCGGTCAGGTCGATGCGCGGCTTGGTTTGGTTCTTGAAGTACTGAATATCGATCGCGTTGATGTCGTTTTGCAGACGCAGCCGCCGCAGTTCAGGACGGTTGTCGCGCGCGGCTTTCAACGCATCCTGGAGGTTCACCGGGTTCGTATCAAACTTCGGCTGGTCAGTCGGCGTGAGCTGTGAATTCCACTCAGCAGCCGTGGCTTCCTTGAAGATAAGGTTCTTCAAATTGTTTTCAGCAATCGCAACGGACTGAATCGCGCTGAGCAACGCAGTCTCGCGATTTGACACTTCAGTTAGAACTTCCGCTCTCTCCAGTGGAGCACGTGCGCCTGCGGAGATCTGCGCTTCGATGTTGCGCAGGCTCTCGCGCGAGAGGTTCAGGTTTGAGAGCTGGTTCTGCTGATCGCGCAGTGCGAAAACCAGTTCCCAGTAAGCCTGTTGCACACGCGTGATCACGTCGATCGTGCGCTGCCGAAAGTCTGCGTCTGACTGGTCGACGCGTTTGCGTTGAATTCGAATCTGCCGGCGATTGTTATCGATCGAGCGATCGCGCAGCAACGGTTGCGTAAACGTCAAGGAGAGGTTCGAAGAGTAGAACGGGTTGAGCAAACTGAAAGTGTTGCTCGTGTTCGTGTGCTGGTTTGCGAAGCTCAGAAAATAGTTACCACCGCCTGTGCCAAACTGCTTCTGCACCGATGGGCTGACCGTGTATGTAGTGGTACTCGTCGTACCGCCCTGGCCGCCGCCCAGTGAGCTCTGCTGGGGCGAAATTCGTTTGTCATAGGTCGGCGTGACCGCGAAGATCGGATCGAAGATGCCTTCGAGCGCGCGTAACTGAGTTTCCGCAAAGCGAACGTCGTCACGTGCGACCTCGATGTCGTTGTTGTTTTCGAGCGCGCGTTTGATCGCATCGTTCAACGACAGCGGCAGGGTCTCACTGCCTACGCCCAATCGTGTAAGACTCGGAACAGGAGGCAACGGCTTCGGTTCGAAAGGCGGGATCACTGGATCGCGGACCGGGTCCTGCGGGTCACCAGTCGTTGGCGTAGCCGGTGTGACTGGCGCAGCGGGCTCGGGGCTCGCCGCAGGCCGTTGGGCCGGCTGCGTGCCCGGAGGCGTCCTCGGATTCGTTTGGGGTTGCGCCGGTGGCGCCTGGGGGTTTTGGGTGGTCGGCGTCGTTGTCCCCGGAATCGGATCGTTTCCGGGCGGTCTCGTTGGATCACCCGGCGCGGGGGTTGGTCGCGGCGTCGACTGCGGGACCTGTGCCATCACGGCGGTTGTTCCGCCGAATAAGATCAGTGCAAGAACCGCGGGTCTAATCATAGTACGCGATATCGAATTAAACATCAGACGAAGAGCTCCTTAAACGTGTTTCCTTCCAATTCCGACTACGAAGGCAGGAAGAGTCGGGGAACATTCTGGCAAACGACAGTCCGTAACATCAAGCGTCTACTACGTTACGTTCCGAAGGGCAGTTTCAAAAAGTTGTACGAAACGCTGGCTTGACAGGCAGAAACGCGCCGCATACTCTTGCCTATTCTTTTAAGTCCAACAATCGATACATACATGGGCGAAATCTGTCCCACATTCGCGACAGGAGTTGTCCCACAATTGAGACAAAGCATGCACTTTTAGGAGGACGAAGACGATGGCGGTGAAAGTTGGTATCAATGGGTTTGGTCGTATCGGAAGAAACATTTTTCGCTCGTCAATTGGTGATCCAGACATCGACTTTGTAGCCGTCAACGATCTGACTGACACCAAAACGCTGGCGCACCTGCTGAAGTACGACTCAGTGCTCGGCAACCTCGAAGAAAAGATCGAGTCGACTGAAAACGGAATCAAGGTCGAAAACGAAGAGTTTCGTGTGTTCTCGGAAAAAGATCCCGCGGCGATCGACTGGGAGTCGGTGGGTGCTGAGATCGTGATCGAGTCGACCGGACGTTTCACCAAAGCAGAAGACGCGAAGAAGCACCTGCGCGGCACTGTGAAGAAGGTGATCATCTCGGCGCCGGCGAAGAATGAAGACATCACGATCGTGCTTGGCGTTAACGAAGAGAACTACGACCCGGCGGCGCATCACGTGATTTCAAACGCATCGTGCACGACCAACTGTCTTGCGCCCGTGGCGAAAGTGGTTCATGAAAAGTTTGGCATTCGTTCGGCGCAGATGACGACAATACATTCCTACACGAACGATCAGCAGCTTCTCGACCTGCCGCACAAGGATCTGCGACGCGCGCGTGCGGCTGCGTTGTCGATGATTCCGACTTCTACTGGCGCGGCGAAAGCTGTTGCGCTCGTGCTGCCGGAATTGAAAGGCAAGTTTGATGGAATTTCGGTGCGTGTGCCAACGCCGAACGTCTCGCTCATCGACGTCGTGATCGACATCGAGAAAGAAACGACGGCCGAAGAAGTGAATCGCGCTCTCAAGGACGCGGCAAACGAAGAGCTCCGCGGGATTCTACAGTTCTGCGAGGAGCCGCTCGTTTCCACCGACTTCAGGCGCAACTCAAATTCATCGATCGTCGATGCTGAGTATACGAAGGTGATTGGCGGGCGAATGTTGAAGGTGCTTTCGTGGTACGACAACGAGTGGGGATACTCATGCCGTGTCCGCGATCTGATTAAATACATCGCTAGCAAAGGTTTGTAATTCTGATCCGTGTCATCCGCGTTTATCCGTGGCTAGATTATCAATCAAAGATCTCGATCTCAACGGGAAGCGCGTCTTCATCCGCGTCGACTTCAACGTCCCCGTCAAAGACGGCAAAGTTGACGACGATTCGCGGATACGAGCCTCGCTCCCGACGATTCAGTACGCGGTGGACCATGGTGCGCGTGTGATCCTCGCGTCGCACCTGGGCCGGCCGAAAGGTGAGCGCGTCGACAAATACTCGTTGCGTCCAGTCGCCGAACATCTCGCTGGTTTGCTCGGCAAGCCTGTCGAGTTTGCCGACGATTGTGTCGGCGAACCTGCGCAGTCGAAAGTCGCAGCGTTAACAGATGGCGACGTGTTGTTGCTCGAGAACCTTCGCTTCCATCCGGAGGAAGAGAAGAACGACGACAACTTCGCAGCGCAGTTGGCCGCGTTGTGCGACGTCTACGTGAACGACGCTTTCGGAACTGCACATCGCGCGCATGCGTCAACGGCGGGGATAACACGCCACGTGTCGCAGGCGGCGGCGGGTTTGTTGATGGAGAAAGAGCTTGAGTATCTCGGAAGAGTCGTGAACGAGCCGGAGCATCCGTTTGTAGCAATACTCGGCGGAGCGAAAGTGTCAGACAAGATTCCTGTGATCAATGCGCTCATCGATCGTGGCGTGGATAAGCTCTTGATCGGCGGCGCAATGGCTTACACGTTTTTGAAAGCTGAAGGCTTCACGGTCGGCAAGTCGCTGGTTGAAGACAGCATGTTGCAAACCGCGCTCGAAATTAAGAAGCGCGCGGAGGAAAAGGGAATCACGCTTCTGCTTCCGACGGACCACCAGGTGGTTGACAGTTACGAGCCGATCAAGGGACAGCAGATCGTTGCGAAGACGATCCCGATCGAGTTTACGAACATCGGTCTCGTTGGCATGGACATCGGTGTCGAGACTGTTAACCATTTCGCATCTGCGCTTCAGGACGCGCGCATGATCGTGTGGAATGGTCCAATGGGCGTGTTTGAAGAACCGCCTTTCGATCAGGGCACGATCGGCGTTGCGAAAGCTGTCGCCGAAGCAGCGGAGCGCGGCGCGATTGCTATCGTCGGTGGCGGCGACTCTGTCTCTGCGGTCACGCGCGCAGGCGTTGCAGACAAGATCACACACATCTCAACCGGCGGCGGCGCAACGCTCGAGTTTCTCTCCGGTGACGAGCTGCCCGGCGTCGCCGCGCTCAACGACAAATAGTAGAACGCAATGTTTGACGGAAAAAGGGAATGCCCGGATTGTCATGGTCAGATGGTGGCAGGGTTCATTCTCGATGTTGGCGCGCATTCGGCGCCGCGCTGGCTGGAGGGCCAGCCCGAGATATCAGTATGGACGGGTGTGAAAGCTAAAGGTAAGGAGTGCCGCCTGGTCACCACATATCGTTGCGTGGAGTGTGGATTGCTCCGGTCGTATGCGGTGGTCGAGGTTGATCCGCCGAACATGTGGAGAGTTTGAGGTCTTTTGAACACTATATGCGCAAGCCTGTAATCGCTGGAAACTGGAAGATGTACAAGATGCTTGGCGACGCAGTTGAGACTGCGCTTGCCTTAAAGCCGCTTGTCGCGAATGCCAACCACTGCGAAGTCGTGATCGCGCCGGTGTTCACCGCGATCAAGACCGTTGCGGATCGGCTCGAGGGATCGAACATTCGCGTGGCCGGGCAGGATTGTTCGACGGAAGTTGAAGAAGGCGCGCACACGGGCGAGGTGCTGGCGTCGATGTTAAAAGACGTCGGTGCGCGGTATGTGATCGTGGGTCATTCGGAGCGCCGGCAGTTTTATTGTGACACTGATGAGACGGTGAACCGGAAGGTGCACGCGGGGCTTGCGAGTGGTTTGACGGTGATCATGTGTGTTGGCGAGACGCTCGACGAGCGAGAGCAGGGAAGTGCGGAAAGTGTTGTGTCACGGCAGTTGAGTGGCGGACTCAGCGGGTTGACAGCCTCAGATCTCGACCGTATCATCGTCGCTTACGAGCCCGTCTGGGCCATCGGCACGGGACGCACAGCGACGCCGGAGCAAGCGCAGGAAATGCATGCGTTTATCCGGCGCGTTTTCGCGGAAAGGCATTCTGCGGCGGCGGGCGATGCGTTGCGGATCCTCTACGGTGGTTCGGTCAAGCCCGACAACATCGCGGGATTGATGAAGCAAGCGGATATTGATGGCGCGCTGGTTGGCGGCGCGAGTTTGAAAGCAGATAGTTTTGCGCAGATAGTGAATTACGAGCGTTGAGGTTGGTTTATAACGGAGCCTGATTAGTTTGACTTACTTTCTTTACACACTATTTATTCTGTCGTGCATCATCCTGGTGGTGGTGATCCTGCTTCAGCCTGGTAAAGCTGATGCGGGTGCGTTGTTCTCAAACACGTTATCGAGCACGGCATTTGGACCACGCGGGACGGCGAGCTTGCTGGCGAAGATCACGATCGGCGCCGCGGCCGCGTTCATGTTGATCGCACTGATGCTCGGATCGGGCGTGCTGAGTGGTTCACGATCGGTGTTGCAGTCGTCGCCTGAGAGTGCACCGGCCTCGACACCGACTCCCGCGCCGGCGCAGGAAGCATCACCGGCAGCGCCGGCAGCATCACCGGCTGCAACCCAGTAGGGGTTCTGGTTCTCTAAGTGAATTCGATCCCGGCTATAATGCCGTTGCTCTTTTGAAACTCACCTTCCAAGCCGAAGTGGCGGAACTGGCAGACGCGCACGTTTGAGGGGCGTGTGAGGCAACTCGTGGGGGTTCGAGTCCCCCCTTCGGCACCAAGTCCTTTGTTTCCACTAATTACGCGCATTTTTCTACACTCTACATTAACATCTGATTGGCGTCAATAAATCTTATTGCCCCGGATGCTGACTGGCGGCACCAATGTTTCAGGAAGCTACCGATTCGTGATACAGATCAGGTGGTTAGTCTTCGCTCGTTGTTCGAAGTAATTTGATCACGACTTGAAGTCAAATGTCTGAGCCATTTATTAACTGGCAAAAACTTATCCCATACGACCGCGATCAATCTCGCAGCTTTGAAGAGCTGTGCTATCAAATCGCCACCACCCTGTTTGAGAAAGAGGGACGCTTCACATCCATTGACGACTCCGGCGGAGGTGACGGCGTCGAATTCTACCTAACACACCCAAACGGTGAGCAGTGGGGATGGCAAGCCAAGTTCTACTATCCCGACGGGCGGCTCAATAATAGCCGTCGTACTAGCATTAAAGAGTCGTTGCAGCGAGCCTGTGAGCAGCACGAGAAACTTACTCGATGGTACCTTTGTACTCCTCTTAATCTGACGCCGGATGAGCAGAAGTGGTTTGACCAGACCCTTGCGATATCACAGTTAAAAGGAAATGCAGTAATCCCGCCAG
>DASTQB010000232.1:0-10129 GCA_035761985.1 Pyrinomonadaceae bacterium | reverse complement strand
ATTGCCGATTTATTTGACCTGTCGCTCAGTCAGACAAATTGGCAATCGGCAATTGGCAATCGGAAATGATCTTATTCGGGAGCAGTCTCGGTTGGCACGACGGCTCCGGAGTGCGTCGACTTGATCACCGGTGGCGCGAGCAATCGTTGCGCGTAACCTTCGGGAAACGAACGCACGCGGCCGGTTGAATCAGTGACCACATGTCCCGTTTCGCCTTCGGCAACAACTTGCCCGTTCGCGGCGCGCACGATTTCGTATCCGAAACGAAGTGAGCGTTTACGTAATTCTGTAATGTGCGTACGAACTATTAGTTCGTCATCGTAATAAGCGGGAGCCTTGTAGCGGCAGTAGGCCTCCGCTACAACGAGGAACGCATCCTCGCTCTCCTCCATGTCGCGGTAAGAAAATCCGCGGGCGCGACAGTAATCAGTCCTCCCGATTTCGAACCAGACCAGATAGTTGGCATAATAAACGATGCCCATCTTGTCTGTTTCGGCGTAACGGACACGCAGGAGCGTTTCGTGCCAAACGCCGAATACATCTTCAAGAGCGGGGCTTGTCATCTGAGCAAAGCCTTCCGTACTCATAGCGAGAAGGGTGAAACTCCAAAGTTAAGCTGTGAACGTTTAGCGGACTATAAGAGCGAAATACAATTATGTCAAAGAAAATTAGCGTAGGACTGGTCCTGCTGATCCTGTTTTGTCTGGCGGCTGGCAGCTTCCTGCCCCGGGGCCACGCCCAGGCGGGCGCCACCAGCACGGCCCAAAACGCGTCCATTGTTGCGACCACTGAAGCGGTCCTTAAAGAGACCAGCGAACTGCGCGAGCTCGCGATTCTCAAGGCCGTTAAGAGCGGCGCGCAATCTCGCCAGGACATCGAGCGCATGATCATCAAGAACCTCGACTCCGACACGACGCCCGAGGAGATGCGTGCTGCGGAGGTTTTACTGAAAGCGTTTGGACTAGCGCCTAAAGAGTTCGCCTACCGCTCGTTCTTAATCAAACTACTAACCGAACAGGTCGCCGGTTACTACGATCCGAAAGCACAGCAGTTTTATCTTGCAGACTGGATCGAGCTCGAGGGTCAAAAGCCAGTGATGGCCCACGAGCTCACTCACGCGCTACAGGACCAGCACTTCGACCTGAAACGTTTTGAGAAGTGGCCCAACGGCGACTCAGACGCTGAACTTGCAGCGCACGCGTTGATCGAAGGCGATGCAACACTCGCGATGACGCTCTACATGGCAAGGAACCCGCTGATCGCACTCGCGTTCATTCGCAGCCTCGGTTCGCAGCAGTTGAGTACCGAACAGTTCAAGCAGGCGCCGCGCGCGTTGCGTGAATCGCTGCTGTTTCCGTACGAGCAGGGTTCTGCATGGGCCACGCAAGTCTACCGGCGTGGTGGTTGGGGGATGGTGTCGCAGGCGTATAAAAAGCTGCCGCAGTCGACCGAGCAGATCCTCCATGCTCAAAAATATTTCGACTATGAATCTCCGCAGAAGATTACGTTGCCGGAATTCAAAACCGTTCTTGGTCCAACATGGAAACGCAGCGACACGGACGTGAATGGCGAGTGGGGCTACTTCCTGATCCTGGACGAGTTTATCGACAACGACGCCGAATCCAGAAAAGCGGCGGAAGGCTGGGGCGGCGATCGTTTTGCGATGTACGAGTCAGGGAAGCCCGATGAAGTCTTGATCGCTCAGTTGACGGCCTGGGACACACCGCAGGATGCGAAAGAGTTTTTCGACGCGTATGCGAAACGCACTACGAAGCGATACGCGGAAGCTAAACAGGCGAAGTCGACGACTGAAGCCGGCGAACGTATGGACTGGCAAACACCGAATGGCGGAGTCATGATGGAATTGCGTGGCGCTCGCGTCGCGATCTTCGAAGGCACTCTTCCGAAGACGAATCCGAATGCCCTGTTTCGCCTGATCTGGCAACAGCGTTAGAATGTCGGTGAACAGCAAACAACACACATGAAAATATCTCCTGAAGCCACAGCACCGGCACGCCTGCGCGAACTCACCAACGAACTTCAACAACTCGAGACAAGGCTTCGCGCCGGTGGTGGACCAGACAAGATCGATCGCCAGCACCAGCAGGGCAAGTTAACTGCGCGAGAACGCATCGAACTTCTACTCGATAAAGGTTCCTACATGCAGGAGATCGGGCTCCTCGTCGCTTACGATCAGTATGACGGCGGTGCACCGGGCGCGGGAGTTGTGACTGTTGTCGGGCGCGTCGAGGGCAGGGAAGTGGTCGTTGTCGCAAACGACGCCACAGTCAAAGCGGGTTCATGGTGGCCGGAGACGATCAAGAAGATCCTGCGTGCACAGGAGATCGCGATGCGTTCGCGTGTGCCGATCATTTATCTTGTAGACTCGGCAGGCGTAAATCTTCCTTACCAGGGTGGTGTGTTCCCGGGCCAGTACGGCGCTTCGAGAATCTTCTATTACAACTCGATCATGCGTCGGTATCTGAAGGTGCCGCAGATCTCGGCCGTGATGGGACCATGCATTGCCGGTGGCGCTTATCTTCCCGCACTTTCCGACATCATCATCATGGTTGAAGGCACGTCGTTCATGGGTCTCGGCGGCGCAAACCTCGTGAAAGGAGCGACCGGACAGACGATCGACAACGAAACTCTCGGCGGCGCGCGCACGCACAACGAGTTGTCAGGCGTCGCGCACTATCGAGTTGCCGACGATCAGGCTTGTATCGAGAAGATCCGGGAGTTTGTGTCGGAGTTACCGAAACGGCCGTGTGTGTCTGAGAAGCCTGGCGAACCTTCAAGACCTGCCGAAGAGCTTTACGAGATCATTCCCGAAGACCATCGACAGCCTTACGACGTAAGAAAAGTTTTCGAGTGCCTGCTCGACGATGGGCATCTCGATGAGTTTCAGGCCGACTATGCGAAAGAGATGATCACCGGCCACGGGCGTATCGCCGGTATTCAAGTCGGAGTGATCGCAAACCATCGCGGGATGGTGCGCATGCCGGGCGGCAAACCGCCGAGGTTTGGCGGAATCATCTACACCGAGTCGGCGGAAAAGGTCGCATACTTCATCGAGACGTGCAGCCGGCATCAAACGCCGCTGTTGTTCATCCAGGATGTTTCCGGGTTCATGGTTGGACCAGACGCCGAACACTCGGGAATCATTCGCGCGGGGGCGAAGTTCGTCGAGGCGATGGCGACTGCGACAGTCCCGAAGATCGTTCTCACAGTCAATCACGCTTCGGGCGCCGGTTATTACGCGATGGCCGGACAGGGCTTCGATCCCGATTTCATCTACAGTTGGCCCACCGGGCGAATGGGTGTGATGGAAGGCGACGCTGCTGTGCAGGCAGTGTTTGGCAGCCAGCTCGAGAAGTTAAAGAAGAACGGCCAGTCGCCGGACGCTGCGTTAATCGCGGAGATGGATAAAGTGCGTGAGACTTACGATAAGGAACTCGACGCGAAGTATGCCGCCGCGCGTGGTTTTGTCGATGCCGTCATCACACCTGAATCGACGCGAGCCGCACTCGAGCTCTCGCTTCGCACTGCTCAAAACTACTCCGGTCCGCACCTCGGACAATTTGTTTTACCGTCAGAACTCGTCTAAAACGGCTCGTGTATTCTGCACGATGCCGATACACGAAGTGAACGCAGATAAAACAATTCGCACCAGCGAATTTCGTTAACTGCGTGTGCCTACGCCTACGGAAAAATTGGCACCCTCCTTGCACACATACCGGGCGATGAAACACGAATATTCAAACTTGCTATTTCGTTGTGCGCGTGTGAGTTGGATGTGTTTGATAACCACTACCCTTGCGGTCACCGTTGCCTTCGCACAAAAAACGGAATCTCCTGCGTTGGCTGCCCCGGCGGTGACGCCTGCAGAGAAGGCCGTGATCGAGGCCTTCGAGAATCAAGTCAAAGATTATGTGAAGCTTCGCAAGAAGGTTCGAGAGAGTGTGCCTAAGCTCTCCAAAGAGGCGACGCCCGAACAGATCGAGGCATACCGTACGGCTCTCGTAGAGTCGATGCGCAACGCCCGCAAGGGTGCGAAGCGCGGCGACATATTTTTACCCGAGGTCGGCGCCTATATCAGACGCACTTTAAAGGAAGAGTTCAAGGGCAGAGATCGGAAAGAGATTCGCGACATTGCTTTTGAGACGGAGCTGACGGGAGTCGTGTTGCGTGTCAACTATCCTTATGCGCAAACCGCCGAGTTGTCGGAGATGCCTGCGACGCTGTTGGCGAAGTTGCCGCAGTTGCCGAATGAATTGCGATACAGGTTCGTTGGCCACCACATGATTCTCGTCGATCGTGAAAGCAATCTGATTATCGATTTTATGCCTGACGCAGTGCCTTAATGAAAAAGCAGGGAGACGGTCATGAAGGGAAGGTTTGTGAGTGTCAGTTTCATCGTTGTCAGTTTAATCATTGCGAACTGGTTAGCTCCGGTTACTGCGCAATCACCTAACGCAAATGGATCGAAAGTTAGCGCTAACGGATCGAGTGCTGCCGCCACTTCGCCTGTACGCCTGGCGTTGCCGAACAAAGAAGGCTCGCTTCGATTCGCAGCCATCGGCGATACGGGTACAGGCTCTGTGAAACAGCGCGACGTGGGCGCGATGATGGCCGAGTACCGCGCCGTGTTTCCTTTCGAGTTTGTCCTGATGATGGGCGACAACATGTACGGCGGAGAGAGTGCCGACGATTTCAAGAAGAAGTTCGAGGAGCCGTATAAAGAACTGCTGGACGCGAAAGTTAAATTCTACGCGTCGCTTGGAAACCACGATCAGGGACTTCAGGTCAACTATGTAAACTTCAACATGAACGGGAAGGAGTACTACCGTTTCACGAAAGACAACGTTGCTTTCTACGCACTGAACAGCAACTACATGGACAAGAAACAGGTAGCATGGCTGGAGAAGGAACTGTCGCAGGACACTTCGGAATGGAAGATCTGTTTCCTTCACCATGCTCCATATTCGTCCGCGAAGAAGCATGGTTCGGACGATCAGTTACGTGAAGTGGTTGAACCCATCTTTTTGAAGTATGGCGTGAACGTGGTGCTGGCGGGCCACGACCATGTTTACGAGCGGGTCAAGCCGCAGAAGGGAATCTACTATTTCGTTTCCGGAGCGGGCGGCAAGCTCCGCACCGGCGACCTCAAAGCCGCATCGCCGTTAACAGACAAGGCCTACGACAAAGACATGCACTTCATGTTGTTTGAGGTTGTCGACGATCAGATGTACTTCCAAACCATCTCACGCACGGGCGAGACTGTTGACACGGGCGTGATGGCGCGCAACCGAAAGTAATCCGGCGGCCACTTTACATTCAAATTCAGGCGCGTGGGCCACTAGACCTCCAATTTAAGTCCAGCGGGCAACTCGCGCTTTCCGACTCCGGCTTTGCCGCCGGATGTGAGGCAAGGCTACGCCTTGCCGTTAACCTTCAAATAAACAATGTGGGGCTACGCCCCAGGAGGTCTAATAGAGGGCAGAGCCCTACTGATAGTTTCAATGCGACGGCAAGGCGTAGCCTTGCCTCACATCCGGCGGCAAAGCCGAGTTCCGGTCGTTGAAGTTTTCGTCGGTATGGTGGTCCAGATTCTAACTCATGTAATTAAAACATGGAACTAAGGTTATTCACCGGCCTCAGCTTTTCCGTTTCTTGCCGGATCAGGTAGTATGCTCCTGTCAAAATCATAAAGCGTTTTGCTCTGTTAAACTCTCAAGCCCTCTCAAAGCCGGTTGAGCCCGACTGGTAGAAACAAGGCCGCACAATCAGATGAACACTATCCGTGTGCTCATTGCTGACGATCATGCGCTTGTGCGCGCAGGAATGTGTGCGCTCCTCGAGAAGATCGAGGGTGTCACTGTCGTCGGCGAGGCTGGAAAAGTAAGCGAAGCGATCGAGATGGTGGGCCAACTCAAGCCCGATCTGCTCCTACTGGACCTCACGATGCCCGAGACCAGTGGTTTCGAGGTATTACACTATTGCACTAGTAACTTCCCCGACATCCGCGTCATTGTGCTGACGGTCCATGAGGCGTACGAGTATGCCAGGCGCGCGCTCAACGAAGGTGCAGCCGGGTTTATCCTCAAGAGTGCGGCAAGCACCGAACTGGACCAGGCCATTCAGACCGTCATGCGTGGAGAGGTCTACTTCCGCAAGACACTGATCGTCGAGCGCAAAGATACTAAGAAGGAACTTCTCGACTCACTCAGCCCACGCCAGCGTGAGGTCCTGCGCTTGATCGCCAAGGGCCAGACCACCAAACAGATCGGCCGGATCCTCGGAATCAGTGCAAAGACGGTCGAAAGTCACCGCGCGCAGTTGATGGACCGTCTGAACATTCGCGACGTCGCCGGCCTCGTGCGCTTTGCAATCAGCGTCGGACTCGTCGACCCCAACGACGACGACTGATTCGTACGCCATCGCTAAGGAATTGGATGAGTGCCGATCAGGATTCTCCCCATTGCGCACTTTTTAAAGAGCGCTTAGCCTGCGCATGAATCAGATAAGCCTCAGCTCATTTAGCTTTTCCGTTGCCCCCTCCTAGGCAATCTCACATTAAAAGAGCAAAGGCTGTCTTCTGAAAATCATTCTTGTGCGGGTTTGGTTTGCAGACGACTCAAATTGAAGTGATTGCAAGACGCGCGCGTTGAACAGGGTGAAACCTCGCGCGTGGAAAAGGGACGCAGGCCAGGGCGAGGTCTGCGTCCCCGACCACAAAGATTGAGTTAGGTGACCGGCCCATCACAGTTACCTTGCATGAGCGATTCGACCAAGGGAAATCTTTACGCGCTGGTAATTGACGACGAACCCAACGTGCGCGAGTACGTGGCGGGCGTCCTGCAGGAGGAAGGCTGGACAGTGGCCCACTCCGCCTCCGCCGTCGAGGCACTGGGCCACGCGGACGAACCCGGCTGGTCCGCAATTTTTTGTAGCGTTTCGCACGCAAGATCTACCGGTTATGACGTGCTGCGCCAGTTCAAGGAGAAGGTGCCAGATGTAGTAATCGTGTTAGTTGCGGGTCACGGCAGCGCCCCCGGCACAATCGATCCCACTGCTTACGGCGCTTACGACTATCTGTTGAAGCCTTTTGGCCCCGAGGAGATGCAATCGCTCACGCGTGCTTTGCGCACGCAGTTTGGCGAGCGACCTCAGAGACCCTCACCCACCCGACGCGCGGCTGCGGACCACTCAGACTTGGAGCTGGTGGGACGCAGCCAGGCGTATTTTGAAGTACTCAAACATCTCAACCGTGTCTCAAACACAAACCTCCCAGTGTTGCTCACCGGAGAAGCCGGCACTGGAAAAGAGATCGTTGCCGCCGCTATTCACCAACGCAGCGAGCGCCGCAACCGGCCTTTCATTTCACTTAACTGTAGCTCCATCCCCGCGGACGCGATCGAAGCAACGGTCTTCGGGTACGTGCAGGGAGCTTTCCCCGGCACGGATCGAGATAAGCGCGGTCTGTGGGAAGAAGCCGACGGCGGCACACTTTTCATCAACGAGATCGCCTCGACGAGCCCTTCGCTGCAGGACAAGTTGCTACGTGCATGGCAGACGGGTGAGATCGCGCGAATCGGTTCAGACCAGAGACAACGTGTTAATGTTCGCGTCATCGCTGCGAGCAGTCGAAGCGTTGAAAAAGAAGTTGCCGCAGGAAGATTTCGGAATGATCTGTTTTATCGTCTCGGCGCCGTATCGATAACTTTGCCGCCGCTCCGCGAGCGTCCCGAGGACATTCCACCGTTGGCCCAAAGCTTTGCCGATCGCGTTTATCGTTTGAATTCGCGCGCAAGGTTTTCAACTGAAGCACTTACTTTACTCACCCGCTACAACTGGCCCGGCAACCTTCGCGAGCTCGAACAGGCAGTGGTTTGCGCTGTGTCGATCTGTGAGGAGACAGTTCAAGTGAAAGATCTGCCGCAACGCGTACGCGCTGCTGAGGGTAATGGGTCGGCCGGGGAAGAATGGGTAACACTGTCGAAGATCGAAGGTCGATACGTCGCTCGTGTGCTCGAACACACGCGTGGAAACAAGCAAGCGGCGGCGCGCGTGCTCGCGATCGATCGAAAGACCCTTGACCGAATGATCAAACGCCACCAAATCACGCCTCTCCATACCCGAGCTCACCGGGCGAAGGCTTCCGGAAATTAATGAGGAAGATTGACCTCTTTTTCTCCCGTCTTACGCGTTAACTGTTGGGCGTAAATTGGTTACACCCATGGAAACTATCACAAAGGGAGAAAAGAATGTCCACGTCGGTCCGTGAAGTCGAGGAATCAAAGTTCGCATCAGGTTCAAACCCACAGCAACCTTCAGTCAATAAAAACGGTGCTCCCCCGGAAGCAGTTCTTACAGAAATACTGCTTGGCAGTCTTGCTTCGCAGTCGCTTTACGTCGCGGCGAAGCTGGGTATTGCCGACCTGCTAGCAGATGGTCCGAAGCGAGTCGATGAGCTCGCAAGGGCTGCGGATGCCGATGCGCCGTCGTTGTATCGCGTGCTGCGGGCGCTTGCTTCGCTTGGTGTTTTCGCAGAGCAGGACGACCGCGTGTTTGCATTGACTCCGGCTGCGGAAGCGTTGCGCTCGGATATTCCGAACTCGCTGCGCGACGTCGCGATCTTCTGGGGTGAAGATTGGCACTGGGAAGTTTGGGGCAAGATTCTTTACAGCGTTCGCACTGGAAAGTCTGCCTGGGCGCAGATGCACGGGGATCAGGTGTTTGAGTATTTCGAAAAGAACAAGGCGGCAGGTGAAATCTTCAACCGCGCCATGAGCAGTTTTTCAACTGTCGCGACTAAGGCTGTCGCCGAGGCATACGATTTTTCGGGTATCGAGATGTTGATCGATATCGCCGGTGGTCACGGGCGATTGCTCACGGGAGTGCTCGAAGCAAATCCGTCGATGCGCGGAGTGTTATTTGACTTGCCGCACGTTATCGAAGGCGCACACGAGACGATCTCGAAAACTGATGTGCGCGACCGTGTTGAGACGGTGAGCGGTGATTTCTTCGCGAGTGTTCCAGCGGGTGGTGAGGCTTACATTATGAAGCACATCATTCACGACTGGAACGACGAGCGAGCGCTCAAGATCCTGCAGAATATCCGCGAAGCGATGAGGCCCGATGGTCGAGTGCTTGTCGTCGAGGCTGTGATCGCGGAGGGGAATGGTCAGGACTTCGGCAAGTTGCTCGATATCGAGATGCTCGTGTCGCCGGGTGGTAAGGAAAGAACGGCGAAGGAGTACGAAGAATTGTTTGCGCGTGCAGGTTTGCGTATGACGCGAATCGTTCCAACGAAATCGCCGTACAGCGTGATCGAAGGCGTCGCCGCCTAACTCACGGGCGAGTTTAGAACCTTAGACAGGATTTACACGATTCGCATGATTATCATGGGAATCGTGTAAATCCTGTCTAAGGTTTTTTTGATCAGGAGCTTGACACTCGCCAAACCCACTTGCTAATTTCAGCGCTCCACAATGAAAAAAATCCTGCTCGTGGTTGCTGTCGCTGTACTCTACATACTTCATCAGGACATCTGGTTCTGGCGGAGCTCCTACCTGGTTTTTGGTTTCATCCCCATCGGACTCTTCTACCAGGGATGTTTCTCCATCGCTGCATCGCTTCTGATGTGGCTCCTCGTCACCTACGCCTGGCCGTCTCACCTTGAACAAGAGGTCGAACACCAACAGCCGAGGGAGGACGCAGCCCGTTGATTCCTGCCATACTCGTTTTTCTTTACCTCGTCATCGTTTTATACATCGGCATCTTTGCTTTTCGTCGTTCGAAAGGAAGCGGAAAAGCTGAAGACTACTTTCTCGCGAGCCGTTCGCTTGGTCCATTCGTGTTTCTGTTTTCACTCTTCGGCACGAACATGACCGCGTTCGCGATCCTCGGATCGTCAGGACATGCGTTCAACAACGGAATCGTGACCTTCGGCTTGATGGCTTCATCTTCAGGTCTCGTCATTCCGTTGACGATCTTTCTAATCGGCACGCGTATGTGGGCGCTCGGCAAGAAGTATGGCTTCATGACGCCGGTGCAGATGTTCAGAGATCGGTGGGAATGCAGTCACATCGGCACGTTCATCTTTGCGGTGCAGGCTGTGCTGCTC
>DASTQB010000231.1:0-7688 GCA_035761985.1 Pyrinomonadaceae bacterium | reverse complement strand
GGCGGCGAGGACGTTAAGAGTTCAGCGCAGGTGACTGAGTACATTCGCAGTCGCCCGGGAGAGAAAATCCCCATTACTGTCGAACGCAACGGCCAGACAGCCCAACTCACCACCCCTGAACGACGCGACGAGGGCAAGTTAGGCGTGACTGTTGGCGAAAGATATCCGCTTCATAAAGCCGGCATCGCATCGGCCGGAAAATACGCCTACGACACGAACATTCAAATCCTGACCCTTACGGCAAAAGCCCTCGGCCAGGTTTTCACCGGTGAGCGCTCGGTGCGAAACACGCTCTCCGGTCCCATCGGCATCTATAAGGCCGCAGAAAACTCGGTCGAGGAACTCGGCTGGGGCGGCGTGTTCGGTATGCTCGGTTTTCTGAGCCTGAACCTCGGTATCTTCAACCTGCTGCCGATTCCGGTGCTGGACGGCGGCGCAATCTTCCTCCTTCTGATTGAAGGACTGCTGGCGCTCATCGGCCTTTCGATCTCCGCCGCTGTTCGCGATCGTATTCAGCAAGTGGGATTCGTAATGGTGTTGTTGTTGATGGTTTTTGTGATCACCAACGACGTCGTGAAGATGATCGGCAGTCGCCAACCGGAGAAGCCGCCGCCGGCTGCGACTGCTCCGGCAAAATAGCAGCATGCGGAAATCGCGGGCAGTTCAAGTCAAACACATCCAGATCGGTGGTGGCGCCCCCGTCGCGATCCAGTCGATGACCAAGACTGACACGTCGGACGTGGGCGCTACAGTCGCGCAGATCGAAGAGATGATGCGCGCCGGTTGTGAGATCGTCAGGGTTGCCGTTCCCGACAACGATGCGGCCGTCGCTTTGAGAGAGATTCGAAAGCGAGTGCCTGACGTTCCGCTCGTCGCCGATATCCATTTCCACTACAAACTGGCGTTGATGGCGCTTGAAGCAGGCATCGACAAGTTGCGGCTGAATCCCGGCAACATCGGTGCTCACGAACGCGTGCGCGAGGTGGTGCGTGCAGCGCAGGCGCAGAAGGTCCCGATTCGCATCGGCGTGAACGGCGGTTCGCTCGAGAAGGATTTGTTGAAGAAGTATGGGACTGCGACTCCGGAAGCGATGGTCGAATCCGCGTTGCGCCACATTCAGATCCTCGAAGATCTCAACTTCACCGACATTATCATCTCGCTGAAAGCTTCAGATGTTCATCGCACGGTTGCTGCGTATCGTCTGCTCGCCGAGAAAGTCGATTATCCGTTCCATCTTGGTGTGACGGAGGCGGGTACGTCGTTTAGCGGAACTGTTAAGTCGTCTATCGGACTTGGCATTCTGCTTCACGAGGGAATCGGCGACACGATCAGAGTCTCACTTGCTGCGGAACCGCAGGAAGAGGTTCGAGTCGCGTGGGAGATCGTGAAGTCTCTCGGCCTGCGAACGCGCGGCGTGACGGTGGTTGCGTGTCCTACGTGCGGTCGTCTCGACGTCGACAACTTCGTCGGTATCGTGGAAGAGATCGAGCGACGTTTGGCCCACATCGAAGAGCCGTTACACCTGTCGATCATGGGTTGCGCGGTGAATGGACCAGGCGAGGCTCACGACTCACAACTCGGAATCACGTTTGGCCGCGGTGTTGGGATGATCTTCAAGGACGGTGTGCCGATGCGGAAAGTCGCGGGTGAAAACATCGTGGACGCTTTCGTGATGGAGACTGAGAAACTGCTGGAAGATATTCGCCGCGGATCGACGCAGATGAACACGGATCAGGAAGAAGATCTAGTACAAATCATGCGTTAATGTCTGATTGATCCGTGTCAATTCGCGTTTATCCGCGGCTTACCTGACTTTCGGCCGCTTCTGTGCAGCAACGTCGCCCGCCATCACTAAAAACAACGCATCAGTCGTAATCTTGCGGTTCACATTGACGATCAATTGCTCGCGGAGATCTTCGATCTGAAGTATCCAGTCCCCAGCGCGGCTGGGATCGATCTTGCGGCTGATCTCCGTCAGCTCTTCGAGTAAATCCTCATTCACGAGCTGGCGCGACTCAACACCGAGCGACAACATCCACGCATCGCGAATCAACGTCTCGAGCACGTCCAGCCGTTCTTCAAACTCCTCTTTGTACTGCGCTTCGTTGAGCTGTTCTGCCGCGCGCAGGAGCTGTGAACGATCCTGGCTCACTACAAGTGAGTTGAGCACCTTGAGCATTGCTTTGCGCTGCGACGTGAACGTCACCAGATCGCCCGACAACGCGCGTCCCATGCTTCCACCGGCTGCTCGCGCTCGCAGTCGTGCTGTCTTTGCATCGACGAGTTTGTTTTTCACCAGATGACTCTCGATCTCGTCAGGCGTCAAAGGTGAAAACCGGATCATCTGGCAACGTGAAAGGATCGTCGGCAACAACATCGCCGGACGTGCCGTGATCAGGATCAGGTGCGAAGTCTTCGGTGGTTCCTCGAGCACTTTCAAGAGTGCGTTCGCCGATGCATCGTTGAGCTTGTCAGCATCGTCGATCAGAAACACGCGCGCCTTGCCCTCGAACGGCCTGAAGTTCGCTTCTTTTTCAATCTGTCGCATCTGCTCGACGCGCAACACGCGTTTCGGTGCGACGACCAGACCAACGTCAGGATGGTCGGTCCAGATTATCTGCGTCCACTCTTCCGCATCTTCGCGTTGCGGGTAGTTCAACTTGAAGATACGCACACACGGCGGACAGACGCCGCACGCTTCGTTATCTTTCGGCGAGCGACAATTCAGCGCACGCGCGACTTCGAGCGCGAAAAGTTTCTTCCCGATACCTTCTTCACCGGTAAACAGCAGTGCACCGGGCAGCCGGCCCGTCACCAGCATCCGCTTCAACACGGCTTTAACCCGCGCGTTTCCTGTCAACTCGTCAAACATAATTCATCGCGAAGTGGCCACGGCTTTGAAGATAGGGAACTATGATCTGCTTCAAGCGCTCCTGCGTTTCTTCGACTGGCCCACTCGTGTCGATTAACTTCACGCGATCCGGCTCGGCGAGCGCGATTTGCAAATAGGCGTTCCGCACGCGCTCGTGAAAGTCAGCCTTCTCGATGTCTAAACGATCGCGCGAGATCCTTGCAGAAGTCTTGCTTGTGGAACGCCGTGCAGTGCGATTGGACGACTCTTCGATCGGAAGATCGAAAAGCAGCGTCAGGTCAGGTTTGAGACCCTCGGTAGCGAGATAGACGATCTGCGAGATCAGTTCCGGCGAGAAGCCGCGTCCAGCACCCTGGTAAGCCACTGTCGCATCCGCGTAACGATCCGAGATCACGAGCCTGCCTGCCTCCAGCGCCGGTCGCACCAGCCGGCGCACGTGTTGCGCACGATCCGCGGCGAACACCAGCAACTCGGTCAACGGATCGACTTCTTCCATCGCGTCGAGTAATGCTGCTCGCAATCGCAGGCCGAGTGGCGTTCCCCCTGGCTCGCGTGTGAGTAAAGCGTCGCAACCATTGGCGCGCAGGAAGTTGCCGAGTAGACGTAGCTGAGTCGACTTCCCACTGCCGTCGATACCCTCGAAGGTAATGAAAGTTCCAGGCACTCTTATCCCCTGATCATGTGCTTACGTGCGGCGAGAGTGTAATCGAATGTCACGCCTCAGGCGAGTCGTGACCGCGGACGTTTCGCGGGTTTGTTTCAGTCGCGGGCTGGTTATGTAGCTCGCCCGTCTGACGCTTTGACTGAGAGATGGTGGAGATTGCGTGTTTGAAGATCAGTTGTTCCTGGCTGCCCGATTCGAGCAGCACTGAAAACTTGTCGAAGCTCCTGATGCGACCAGTTAGCTTGGTCCCACTCACGAGATACACGACCACAGACGTTTTCTCACGGCGCACCGTGTTGAGAAAGGCGTCCTGAATGTTTTGTGGTGCCTGTTTGCCGTCCGACATTGTTTGAACCCGGGGGTGGAATTATAAATCGTGCGGTTGCAATGAGATTACAACAGCGATCTTTGCCTGACAAGAGATACGGGGAGATGTGAGAGAAAGATGATTATTTGGACCGAGGACCGGCGGCGATGGCTTCAAGAACCGATCGCAAAACCGCGTTTTCCTCACCAAAACCGTTAAACCACTCCACATCGGCTTCATGGCGAAACCATGTCAATTGGCGTTTGGCGTAATGACGCACATCCAGTTTGGTCTGTTCGATAGCGCTCTCGAGGTCGCGCAAGCCCTGTAAATATTCGACTACACGACGATAACCGTGCGCGCCGAGAGCGTTTGACGAAGGCGAAAATCCACGGGCCAGGAGGGCTTTAACCTCTTCGACGAGCCCGGCAGCGAAGTGTGCTTCGGTGCGTTCGTTGATGCGGCGGTAGAGTTCGTCGCGGGGCGGGTTCAACGCGAGGATGCGTAGACGGCGCGAGCTTTCGTGCGGTTCGGGACGATCGGGTTTCTGGTCCACGATCGACTTTCCGGTCTGTAGGTAGACTTCGATGGCGCGTTGAACGCGAGGCCAGTCGCGTGGATAAAACTGCTGTGCGGCTGTTGGATCGATACGTTTGAGTAGACGGTGAATGTGTTCGGCGCCGTGCCGTTCGCGAATGCGGTTGATGCGACGTCGAAGAGATTCGTCGGTTGGTGGACTTACGAAAAACGGCTGGCGAAGTGCGCGCAGGTAAAACCCGGTGCCGCCGACGAGGAGTGGAACGCGTCCGCGCGCTTCGATCTCTTCGATCGTTTTGGCAGCTTCGCGTGCCCATTCACCGGCGGTGTAGTTGATGTCGGGTGATACGAAATCGATCAGGTGATGCGGGATGCCTTGGCGTTCTTCGAGTGAGACTTTGGCAGTTGCGATCTGGATTTCTTTGTAAACCTGGACGGAGTCGCAGTTGATGATCTCGCCGTTGAGTTGGAGGGCGACTTCGATTCCGAGTGAGCTTTTTCCGGAGGCGGTGGGTCCGACGATCGCGATGACGGGATTATGCACGAGCGATGATGACGATCCAGATTAGAGCGAGTAGCAGTAGACCACCAATGATCTGATTACGCGACATCATGTAAATCTTGCTAATCCTGTAATCCTGTCTAATAAACCTTTGTGAGCTCAATGCCCGAATAATAAGCTTTAAGTATCTGGTCCACCGTCCAGCCTTGTCTCGCAAGCCCGTAAGCTCCGACCTGGCACATCCCAACCCCATGACCCCAGCCACGCCCGACGAAAATAAACTCAACGACCTTCCCACTATCATCATACTCGCGATCGATCACGAACAGTTGCTCGCGCAATCCCAGCACGGAACGAATGCGTCCGCCACGCACGTGCGCCGTTCCGTTCGTCCCAATAATCTCCAGGTCCGTTACACGATGTGACGCGCCTCTCGATGCTACTCGCAAATCGACAATCTGCCCGATTCCTCTTGCTGCACGCGCGAGTCGCGCCTGCACCTGCGCGACGGACATCCCGCGCGTCCAATTAGTAAACGGCGAGAAACGATCCGCGGCCGCACCATTAGGCGCGGGCTTCACCTCGAGAAAGTCGATGTGGCCATTCGGCGCAAGATGGTAGGTCACCGGTTCGCCACCAACGAGCGCTACTGACGACACTGGATACGCTTGTTCACCAAGATGTCGAAACAGAAACGCATCGGGCAACACCTTGATCGACTGCTCTTTGCCTTTTGACGTGCGAAGAATCAGTTGCCCCTCGCTTGTCGGACGTGCGTTCGCCTTCTGAAGCTGCAAAAGATTTCGCGCTTCGAGAATTCGCGCGATCGCGTGCAGCACTCGCGCGCGCGACATCGCCGTTCGTGGCCGCAGCGTCGCATCCGGGTATGCAGACAAGAAACCGTCACGCAGAAGCATCGCAAGATCCGCTCGATGCTGCGCAGGAACATCCTGCAGATCTTTAACCGCCAGCAGGTAATCCGCGTCAGAATCGTTCAAGAGTGTGCCCGCTCTGCTTTCGCCAAATACAGCGGTCGAAAGCGCGGTGGCAAATGCCGGTGGGCGGTTTACATCATCGCCGGTGACTGGCGCCGTTTGTCGCGCGACACGAGCGACGTTCGCGAGCCAGTTTCGCACTTCACCCGGCGTCGCATCGGCAGACAACCACGAATCGGAAACGTTCAAGCCCCCGAAATTTTGTGTCAGCAAGAGACTGATGTCTCGCGCGAGCGGAACATGACTATCGTTGCGCAACTCTGCGGGCTCGCGTGTGGTCCTGATCACAAATCGATCGAACGAATGACCTTCCGCAGCACATTCACGCGCACGCAGGTAAGGCATGGCATCGTTAAAAATCTTGTCAGAGTCTTCGGTACGCCCGCCGCACGTCGACGTGTAGAGCGCGTTGATCGGTTCGCCGAGATAAGTCGCAACGATGCCGCGCGTTTCGTCAACCGCGCGCGACGAAAGCGCATTTTCAGAAGTGAGCCCGCGATAGACTTGCGAACGCGTGGTCGGCAGGATGTCGAAACCCTGGGCCATAAACTGCCCGCGATTCCGGAGCGCGTAAGTGCGTGCGGCAATCGCCTGTGCCTTCTGCGCTTCAATCGCCGGATAGCCGCCGGGCGACAGTTCGTTCGCGACAACGCCACGCACGTAATCTTCCAACCCGAGTTCGTTAACCACGGTCAACGTCCCACGCAGGTTTGTGAACACTTCGATCCGGCCGCGGTACGGACGATCGTTGAAACGCACCGGCGCGTCCTTCTCGTTGTCAGAAGCAAACGCCACCGGCGCACTCGAACTAAACATCTTTCCGGTCGCAGAAGAAGCGACAAGCTCTCGCGCCGGCAAAGCAGGTCGCGAAGTCAGTCGAACCGGATTTGTTGACGGCGCATTCTGCGCGGTCGTTTGTGCTTCTCGTCCTTCGATCGTTGCCGCGATACCGGCGTCCTCAAGCCGCGCGCGCAACTCTTCCGCTTCTTCACGCGAAAGCTTGCCGCCGACAAACATGCCCCACGTTTTAGTTTCGGTATCGAAAGCGGCGTGTGCGTCGAGGTTTGTGATCTTCTGGATCTCTTTTTCGTTCTCTTCCGCCTCTTCACGCGTCGCTGCGCCGCCTGCAAGCACGCGATGACCTGCGTTCTCGCTTGTCGCCGGTAAAGGAGACAAAAGCCGTGGATCGATTCGCACACGCGAAGTGTCCAGAGCCAGCAGCTGTGTGCCGCCACCACTCGCATTCATCAAGTGGCCAGTCGTTGAAATCGTTGCGGAGCGCGCGTCGGTAGTGAGTGCAACGCGAATCGTTGGTTCAGGACCACTGATCGCAGTCAACACCGGCGACGCGATCACAGGCGTGGACGCAGCGGGAACCGGCCACGCGGGTTGCGTGCGGCGTGGTCGTGTGGCTTCACGAGTTTGCTGTTGAGCGAACGCTATGGGGAGAAGAAGCGCCTGCACCAGCAGAAAAGCGATACATCTCCTGGCGAGGGACCTGCACATCGTGCGGATAGTACTACAAAAGATTACGGATTACATGATTTCCTTTGATCTGTATAATCTGCGCACCCTGTGAAAAGTGTGCGGCAGACGAACGTTCCGTTTTTAGCGGCGGCGGCGCTGGTATTGGCGCTCGTGGCAACAAGCTGCCTGCCCAAACCACCAGCTGACAGCGGCGATCTCACCATCACCCTTTACGGTTTCTCGATCATGAAAGAGTCGCTCGAGAAGGCCGTTTTCCCGGGATTTTCTGCGAAGTGGAAACAACAGCACGGGCAGGTCGTTACTTTTCAGACGTCGTACGCGGG
>DASTQB010000230.1:0-4176 GCA_035761985.1 Pyrinomonadaceae bacterium | reverse complement strand
TCAGAATTGACCACGAGCCGGTTGAGCGTCTACCTGCGTTGTCTCAACACGCTGCACGCTGCCGGGATAAAGACCGTCTCGTCGCAGGCAATGGCGAAGCAGTTCAACCTCAACTCCGCGCAGATCAGAAAAGACCTGGGTTACTTCGGCGAGTTTGGCGTGCGCGGCGTTGGTTACTACGTTGAAGATCTGCGCGATCACATCACGAAGATACTCGGCCTCGACACGCCGCATCGCGTCGGGATTGTCGGCGCCGGACGTCTCGGAACCGCGCTCGCCAATTACAACGGCTTCGGCAGGTCAAACTTCACCGTCGTCGCTTTGTTTGATAACGATCGGCAAAAGATCGACCACAGGCTCGGCGACGCAAATATTGCAGTTCACGACGTCGACGAACTCGCGAACGTGATTGCCGCGGAGTCGATTGACGTGATGGTGATCGCCGTTCCCGCGAAGGCCGCGCAAAGAGTGCTCAACCAGGTGATGTCAGCAGGTATCAAAGCAGTGCTGAACTTCGCGCCAGTCTCCTTAACGGCCCGGCGTGGTGTGAAGGTCAAGACTGTTGACCTGACCACGTCGTTAGAGACTCTGTCGTATTTCCTTTCGCAACCCTCCAGCGCTGCTGTGACGCAGCCACGACGCAGGACCTCCCGAAAACAAGCATGGATGAGCAAACAGCAAAACGAGATCTAATCCAGGTTTGCCATTTGATGTACGAGCGGAGCTACGTCGTTTCGTCTGACGGGAACGTAAGTGTGCGTCTCGACGACGGCCGGATACTCGCCACGCCGACGATGACCTGCAAAGGACGTATGACTGAGGACCTGATCGCGATCACCGATATCGAAGGCCGCGCACTGAACGACAAGCGCGCATCGAGCGAACTCGCGATGCACCTTTTGATCTATCGCGAGCGTCCGGAGATAAAAGCAGTTTGCCATGCACACCCGCCAAATGGGACCGCGTTTGCAGTTGCGGGGCTCGCGATCGATCAGCCGATACTTTCCGAAGTGATCCTGACATTGGGTTGCGTACCGCTCGCCGATTACGGAACGCCTTCGACCGACGAACTTACACAGGCGATGCAGCCGCTCGTGAAACATCACAACGCGCTGTTGATGGCGAACCACGGCGCCGTCGCATACGGCGAGAACCTGTGGCAGGCGTGGGACCGTCTCGAGACTCTCGAACACACTGCAAAGATCGCGATCCTCTCGCGTGTGCTCGGCGGATCGAGAAATCTTCCGGCCGACGCGATCGAGAAGTTGATCAACGTGCGTGAGAAAGCGGGTTATCTCGGCGAGTCGGCGCGTTCGCAGTCGTGCGCGTATCTCGGACCGTCTGAGAACGGCGACGCGAAGATCTCGCTGACGCGCGAAGAGTTGGTTGAATTGTTAAGTCAGGCAGTTAATGGTAAATAGAAGCGTTGTTTATTTGTGGAGAAGGAGCATCTGAATGCAAGAAGCACTCGGAATGGTTGAAACAAAAGGACTCGTCGCGATGATCGAAGCCGCCGACGCGATGGTGAAAGCCGCCAACGTCACGCTAGTTGGTTACGAGAAGATCGGCGCCGGTTTTGTCACTGCGATCGTGCGTGGCGACGTTGCTGCTGTGAAAGCGGCGACCGATGCAGGCGCCGCGGCTGCGCGACGCGTCGGCGAACTCGTCAGCGTACACGTGATTCCGCGTCCGCACGGTAGTGTCGACGAAAGTCTCCCCGTCGGGCTCGATCGATAAGCAACGATGATCATTGCTCGCATCCTCGGGACTGTTGTCTCCACGCAAAAAGATGAACGGCTGAGCGGAAAGAAGTTGTTGATCGTGAGGCCGATAAACGTAGACGGCAGCGACACCACGGGTTACGTGGTTGCTGTTGACACAGTCGGCGCCGGATTTCATGAGCGTGTGCTGGTGGTGGCGGGCTCGAGCGCGAGGTTGGCCCAGGGAATGAAAGACGTGCCGGTGGATGCGGCGATCGTGGGAGTGATCGATACGGTTGATGTGAACTGATATGCAACTCGCACGCGTCATCGGAACAGTTGTATCGACGGTCAAGAACGATTCGTTGCATGGACGAAAGTTGATGATCGTGCAGACTCTTGACCGGAACCTTGAACCGAACGGAAAACCGATGGTCGCGATAGATGCGGTTGGTGCGGGCGTTGGTGAGCTGGTGTTCTGGTGTCGTGGCAAGGAAGCAAGTTTCCCCTTCAAGCGCGAAGACACGCCGACTGATTGCACGATTGTCGGGATTGTCGATTCTGAGCAGCACGTAAGCCGATGATTCTTGCGCGTGTTATTGGAAATGTTGTTGCGACACAGAAGAACCATCGCTATGAGAACGCGCGAGTGATGTTGTGCCAGCAGATCACGCCGGAGGGTGAAGAGACGAGTTACTCGGTGCTTGCGCTGGATTCGGTCGATGCGGGTGTCGGCGATACGGTGCTGATCGTGCAGGAGGGTTGGAGCGCGTCGACTGCGGCGACAGGGAAGGCAGGAGCAGCGATCGACTCCGCGATTGTTGGGGTTGTTGATCGGATCGATCTGTTATAGGTCGAATAGGACCTATACGACCTATCAGACCTATTAAAAAACGATGGAAGACCAGGCACGATTGATGGCTGAGAGAATCGCGCGGCGCGTCGCGGGTAATTCTGCGGGCGCTAACAACCGCGGCGATATCAGCTCGGAGCTCGCCGCGATGCGTGCCGCTCTTAACGAATTACAAAATCGGCTGGTCCAAATCGAATCGAAGATCCAAGTCGAACCAGCCGCACCTCGTACGCATTCACCGTGGTTAGCCGGCGTGAATGCCAATCATCCAAGTTTCGAACGTTTCGGTGTCGAAGAAGCGACCGTCTCCGAACTCGTCGATTTCTTTCAAAACGAAAAAGCCTGCAGCCTCGAACCCGGTGGCAAACCCTGTGACCACTGCGCTATGTGTAGCTCCCGCGGCTTTTAAATCCGCGTTTTTAATCCGCGTAAATCTGTGGCTCACTTGTTCTGGTTCTGCCTCAGCACATTCGGGTCGATCGTCGGCGCCTGTCGCGCACCTTCCTCAGCCCTGAAATACGGCTCCTCCTCAAACCCGAAAAGCTTCGCTGAAATCACCGTCGGGAACCGCGAGCGTGTAGTGTTGTAGTCCTGCACCGCGGCGTTGTAGTCGTTACGCGCCGTTGCGATCCGATTCTCAGTGCCCGCAATCTCGTCCTGTAACTTCAAAAAGTTTTCATTCGATCGTAATTGCGGGTAGGCCTCCTGCAATACAAGCAGCCGGCCGAGCGTGCCGCCAAGACTGTTTGCCGCATCCATGATCTGCTGCTTCTGTTCGGGCGATCTGTCTCCACCTTCACCCTGCGGCGGCTGGCTCGTCGCACTCAACAAACGCGAGCGCGCGTCCGCGATCCTGCCAAACACTTCCTGCTCCTGAATCCCGGCCATCACCGCTGCCTGTACCAGGTTATTGATAAGATCCGCGCGACGTTGTAGCTGGGCCTCGGTGTTGGCCCACTTCCCCTTCACGTTCTCGCGCTTTGTCGTTAGCGTGTTGTAACCGCAACCGCTGGCGGCAAACGAAATCAAAACCACAGTGAAAAGGATTACCAATCTTCGGGTCTTCATCTTAAGTCTCCCATATGTAAGTTACAGCCACAGGGGCCCATCACGAACGTGCACCTTCTTTTCGTGCAAGCTCGTCAACTGCTTCTACAACCTGCTCGATCTGAAACAGGTAAGCACCAAATAAATCATGCGCTTCTTTTTCCGATGCCGGAAGATTGCCCGAAGCGCGAAACTCAAAGATCCGTTCGAACGGTCGTGGATCCAGATTCAAGAGTTTCGCCGTTGCGCGAACACCATCGGGTTTTGCTACCGGCGGCTCATGGCCGAACAACAGCAACACGGCCCGGAACAGCGCCGCGAAACTCGATAAACTCTCGCTCATCAAGTCGCACAATTTCTCAGTCGAAACTGAAGCCGGAATATAAAGACGACGCAACTGAATCAACTTGCTTCTCAGTTCATACTCCGTCTGATGACGCAGGTTTGCATCGGAGAGTTTTGCATACTCAAAAGGATCGTGACCGTAAAGAACGACGCGCGCGTTGGCCATCTGGTGAAACTCGATGGGAAACACGTCCGCGGCGTCGGAGAGTTCTTCCACAGTGAAATAGACCG
>DASTQB010000229.1:0-4162 GCA_035761985.1 Pyrinomonadaceae bacterium | reverse complement strand
TCGATCGTTTGCAATACATGGCCCAGCTCTATCGCGAGGTCGCGGCGAATTTGCGAACGCTCTACACGCTCGCCTACCAGGCCAAGGGCGATCGCCCGCGTGGCAAGTGGCACGAGATCAAGGTTGAAGTAGCGCAGCCGGATCTGACGGCGCGCACCAAGCCGGGATACTTCGCACGTTGAGGTTTTTAGGGCTGCGTTTTACTATTTCGCGCCCAGCATTTACTATTACAGGCTTCGCACCCGTAGCTCAGCTGGATAGAGTACCTGACTACGAATCAGGGGGTCGCACGTTCGAGTCGTGCCGGGTGCACCAGTAAGATCCGATCACGGGCAGTTGATGCTGCCCGTTATTTGTTTCGGGGAACCAGCTTGAATTATGGCGACGAGCTACACCGCCGATGAGCGGGACGATTTGCGAGGCCCTGCAGACGGCCCGATCTTCAAGAGTTTTTGGATTGGCGGCTTCGAGTGCTCGACGCACCGCCTGGCGCAGCGAAAAGACATGGGACGCTTCGCCGGAAACCGCCTCGACCTCATCGCATCCACGCGGCACGACGAGTTTGCTCTTCAGGATTACACGCGGCTTCAGCAGGCGGGCATACGCACCGCGCGTGACGGTGTGCGCTGGCACCTGATCGAGAAGGCGCCGTCCCGATACGACTTTTCCAGCCTCGTTCCGATGCTGCGCGCGGCGCGCGAAACGCAAACGCAGGTCATCTGGGATTTACTTCATTACGGCTGGCCCGACGGGCTAAACATCTGGGGCGGCGCATTCGTGGATCGCTTCGCGCGGTTCGCAAGTGCGACGGCGAGAGTGATACTCGAAGAGACCGGTGGACCAATCTACGTCACGCCTGTAAACGAGATCTCGTTCGTATCGTGGGGCGGAGGCGACGCCGGGTTTCTAAACCCGTTCGGCAGAGGCCGCGGCCCTGAGCTCAAGTCGCAACTCGTGCGCGCTTCGATCGCTGCGACCGAAGCTGTGCGCGAAGTCGATCCCAACGCTCGCATCTGTCACGCAGAACCGATCATCCACATCGCTGTCGATCCGGATTACCCCGAAGAAGCGCCCGCGGCCGAAGCGTACCGCCAGGCGCAGTTTCAAGCCTGGGACATGATCGCCGGTAAACTCTGTCCGGAACTCGGCGGGCGTCCTGAGTATCTCGACATCCTCGGCGCAAACTACTACTCAAACAACCAGTGGATCCACCAGGACCCGCACGTGCCCGCCGGGCGCCGTCGCAAAGACGTGCTGCTGCCGCCGTCGCACCCGCTACACCGCCCGATTCGCGAGATGCTGACCGAGGTTTACGAGCGGTATCGCAGACCGGTTTTCATCGCGGAAACGGGCATCGAGGGCGACGCGCGCCCGTCATGGTTGCGCTATATGGGCCAGGAGGTACGCGCCGCGGCGGCCGCGGGTGTTCCAGTCGAAGGTTTATGCCTCTACCCGATTATCGACTACCCGGGCTGGGGCGACGACCGTTACTGCCACGCCGGTCTGTGGAGTTACGCCGACGACGAGGGCCATCGCGAGATTTACCAACCACTCGCTGAGGAACTGTCTCACCAGCAGCAACTGTGGGAGGTCCAGCGTCGCGATCACCGCGCGGTTGAAGAAGCAGTCAACGTCGACGAGCTCGACGAAGGCGCCCGCCAGGTGGACGTCGCCGCGCAACGAAGTCGCACCAAGCGGAGAGAGTGACGGATGACTCTCAGCTTGCGAACGCTAACGCGGCGGTGGATGCCGCTCAATATCAAAAGATCCTTTCAGCAACTGCTCCTCGGCTACGATTCTTACGCGCCGTCGTTCTCATCCGCGGGCGAAGATATGATCCTTCGCCACATTCTCGGCTCCGACAAGATGAGTGGGTTTTACGTCGATGTGGGCGCTTTTCATCCGACGCTTTTTTCAAACACTTACTTTTTCTATCTGAACGGCTGGCGAGGAATTAACGTCGAGGCGCGGCCGGGCAGTAAGCCGCTGTTTGATAAAGTCAGACCACGCGACGTCAACCTGGAAATGGGAGTTTCGCGCGAGCGTGGTGAGATGACTTACTACTTCATCGCCGAAGATTCGCCGATGAATAGTTTCTCGCCGGAGTTTTTGCAGCAGATCGAGATGCTGGAAGCAGTGAAGAAGAAGATTCCGGTGCCGACGTTGCCGCTTGCCGAAGTTCTCGATCGTCATTTGCCGAAAGGACAGTCGATCGACTTTTTGACTGTTGACGTTGAAGGACACGATTACGAGGTGCTGGAGTCGAACGACTGGAAGCGATTCAGGCCACGGCTGATCGTCGTCGAGGATGAAGGGCTCGATCCGGATGAGTCGCGGATCGTGCAGATGATGAAGGGGCAGGGCTACGAGCTGTGTGCGCAGAACGTGATCATACTCGACAAGATCAACGAGTACTTCCTAATTGACAGGATTCCATGATTTATCGGATTTACATGTAAATCTTAAAAATCTGTTAATCCTGTACAGTTGACGATGGCGAAACATGAAGTAGTGACAACGCTTTACGCCGAAACTGTTGCCACCCGAAATCTGCCTGTCAACTTCGACCAGGATCATCTTTCACTCTTCAAACACGAACTCGAGAGAAAGCTTCCGCAGATCCGGTTGCTGAAGTTTCGAGACGTGCGTGTGAGTGCCGAGGGGCTTTTGTTTTCGGGACTGAAGATCCTGCCGGAATCGTTTGCGTTTCCAAATCACCTGGACCAGTGGAAGCGACGGAGCATCGTCAAGTTTCTCTTCACGAACTATCTTTCACGACGGCCCCGGCGCGTGGAAGACGATGTGCTCTGGATCACTGACTACTGGAGCCGCGAATACTTTCACTGGATCGCCGACGCGCTTTCTCGCCTCTTCGTAGTGCGCGATCGCTTGAACGACTTGGTGCTGATATTGCCATCCGGTTACGAGCATCTGGATTACGTCCGATCATCTTTGAAAGCTTTCGATGTAAAGCACGTCGAGTTCATTAAGCGTGAGGAAACTCTGCACTGCCGCAGTCTCTTGTTGCCGACGCACGCTGCACCTTCCGGCCATTACAACGCGGACGTAATCCACGGCGTGCGTGATGTTTTGTTATCAGCATATGGAGATTCAAGCGATCGCGGCGAACGTATTTACATCAGCCGCCATGACGCAACGAAGCGGCGCATCGCAAATGAAGACGAGGTCGAGAGCATCTTGCACCAGTTTGGCTTTGAAACCATTCGCGCCGAAGATCTCTCGTTCGTCCGGCAGGTGCAAACGTTCTCGCGTGCGCGTTACATCGTCTCGAATCACGGCGCCGGACTCACCAACATGCTCTTCATGAAAGGCGGCGGAAGCGTGCTCGAACTTCGCCACCGCCTGGACCACATCAACAACTGTTACTTCACGCTCTCATCCGCGCTAAACCTCAACTACTTCTACCAAACCTGCGAGCCCTCATCCGCGGATACAGACCCACACACCGCACATCTGATCGTCGATCCACGCACTCTCGAATCCAACCTGCGCATTTTCACGAATTTGAATCGACTTTAGATTTTCATCCTGGTCTAAAAAACAAACCCGCGTAAATCCGCGTCGATCCGCGGCGGAATAGTCATTGCCTAAGAACATTCACGACCCAACTCGTCTCCAAAGTTTTGCAATTTCAAGCAAAACTTCATCTGCGTTCTCCGGGCCGTCACCGTTCCAATCCACGAACCACAACGACAGGCCGCAGTCGTTTCGAAGGAGTATGCATATGATCAAGGCAACAAGAGTAGTGATGCTCGCAACAGCATTGCTCGCATTTTTTTGCTGTAACGTGATGGCCCAAACTTCCGGATCGATCTCAGGCGAAGTCAGAGACGAAAAGCAGGCAGTCATCACAGGGGCAACTGTTTCCATGCGCAACATCTCGACTAACGAGACACGCACCACTCAAACCAACGCTGATGGTCGCTATCACTTCGCGAGCGTGCCCGTCGGCGCTTACGAAGTCACAGTTGAGAGTAGCGGGTTCGCGAAATATCAGCAGTCGGGAATCACGCTTGCGCTAAACCAAAGCGCGGTCGTCGACGTGACGATGAAACCCGGCGCCTTGCAGGAAGTAGTAAACGTCGTCGAAAACGCCTCGATGTTGAATACGTCGACACCTGAGGTAGGCACGCGCTTCGAC
>DASTQB010000228.1:0-5126 GCA_035761985.1 Pyrinomonadaceae bacterium | reverse complement strand
GCGCGCATCTCGGCCATGTGTTCGCGTGGCAGTCTCTCACGAATGCGATACTGCTTCGTCAGCTCCTTCGTCTTGCGATCGAAAAGATACGTTTCGCCTGGCTCGGTATCACTCCACGCAGTGACGATGAACTTCGTCTCGTCGTTGGTCGAAGAACCGAATGAAACTTCTTTGCCGCCGACTTTTTGCTTGATCAGTTTGTAGTCGGCTTCGGCGGCCTTGTCTTTGAAGTAAATTCGCGGCTTGTCGTCCTGGTAGTAAGTGTAAAGGAGCTCGTCCGTCACGTTTGAGAAACGCGTGCTGTCGAGATCTACGCGCTTCATCGGATCCGACTCGACGACTTCTTCCTTACCTGTTTCCGGATCAAGCAACACCAGCCGGATCAGATCCACGTCACCTTTGTTGGTCCGAATGTAGGCGCGCTTGTTGTCTTTGTGGAAACGAACGGGCTCGCACTCTTCAAAGACGTCGCAGGAGTAAACTTTTGTAGACTTGCCGTCGGCGTCGAGTCGAAGGATTTCGGTCGCACCACTCTCCGTTTTTCTCGTTGCGAGACGAAGCTTTCCGGCGTTGTCGAACTCGTATCCGTCGTAGCGTTCTTTGTTCTCTCTGATCAACTCCCGCTCGCCGGTGGAGATGCGGAGTTTGTAAAGGTCGTGCCAGCGGGGATCGCGATTGTTCAAGCCGATGTAAATCACGTCCGGATCGTTACGAGGAACATTGACGAGCATCGCACGGACCTTTTTCATGTCCGTGAGGTTTCGTGTTGCTGGTACTTCTGAACCGGCGGCCGCTGGAGCAGCCGGCTCGACAGCATAGACGTTGAAGTTTTCATCGCCGCCGAAGTCGTTGACGAAAAGAATGTATTTCGAGTCGCGCGACCAGAAGTAATTCCGGATTGGGCGACGTGTTTCAGCGGTGATCAGGCGCGCTTTTTCAAACGGCTCTTCAGCTTTTTTGACCCAGAGGTTCATCGTGTCTTTGTAGGGCTTGCGAAAAGCGATGAACTTTCCATCCGGCGAGATCTGTGCGCTCGCAATCTCCGGGTTTCCAAAGAAAATTTCTCGATCAATTAACGGCGGCAGACCGTTTTGCGCTGCGGCCGAAGAAGCGATCGCTAGCGCTACGGCAAGCATAATTGCCGCCGCATAGAAGGGACGAACTTTCGAATTCATTACAGTTTTCTCCTGGTTGGGCTAGATCGTTGATCGAATAACGAGCACGCAGTGGGATTCGTTAACAGCGGCTTACATAATAAATTTCAATCAGGCTAATGCGCTAGAAATTTGACGTCCGGTCACGCGTCGCAAACGTACGCGAACGATCCTAAATTTCGGATGAAACGACACTTGGGCGGCACAGTTTGAACAGGATCTCTTTAGACAAACCCGTACGCCAGCGCACATACTCCCGGAGCCTATCCACCTACAGTCTCACCTGCTGGAGCACAGTGGGCCTGCGTGGCTTTTGTGACTCGACCTCCAGGCATTACCGCAACCCAGTTCAGGAGGAAACTTATGAGTAAGAAATCTGTTTTTGTAATGGCGTCTGTGTTTGTGGCGCTACTGTGCGCCAGCGCCGTTGTTGGCCAGGACCGTCGCCGGTTCGAACTCTTCGCCGGATATTCCCACAATCGGGCTGATGTTGGTCCAGTGGAGGATTTCGATCCGGGCGATGATTTGGAGTTTGACGACATCTTTGACGAGCGTGAGGGATTCAATGGTTTTAACGTCTCAGTCGTCGGTAACTTTAGCCGTTACCTCGGCGCGAAGTTTGACTACTCGTATCATCAAAAGTCGTTTGACTTCGGACCCGACAACACTACCGTCAGACTGCACAACATACTCGGTGGTATTCAGGTGAAAAACAACGAGTCTGAAGGGACCTTCAAGCCATTCGCGCATGCACTCGTTGGCGTTGGGCGAACCTCAGCGGACTTGTCAGAGTTTGATAACAGTCTCTCTGACTTCGACGATGCTGGTTTTGCCGCTGCGATCGGTGGTGGACTCGATGTGCGGATCGCAAACCGCGTCGACCTGCGCCTGTTCCAGATCGACTACAATCCCATGCGTTTCGATTTCAGCGACTTTGGAGCGACCGGGATTCCGGGAACGCCGACGCCGACAGGCGACCAGAAACGAACGTTGCACAACTTCCGCATCGGCATCGGAATCGTGTTCCACTAAAAACAACGGAGGCTCCCGGCGCGTTCTCGGGTTTAAATAGGTCGTATAGGTCCTATAGGACTTATACGACCTATAAGCCTATAAGACCTATAGGTCCTATAGGACTTATAGGACCTATAAAAAATAAGACCTATAGGTCTTATAGGTCCTATCGGTCCTATCAGCGGTTCTTCTGATCTTCGCGGCGCGCCAACTCTCTCCACGGCACCTCGTATATCCGGTCCATCTCGCGTTCCATCATTTCGTAACACCCGCACGCACCTTCTGTGAGACCCTCCGAGTCGAGCACCTTCATCTGCCCGCGCGTGTACGTGATCAGCCCCGCCTGCTGCAACATGTTCGCAGTCGTCGAAACAGTGGGCCGCTGCACGCCCAGCATCTGGGCCATAAACTCCTGCCGCATCTGAAACTCGTCGCGCCTGACGCGGTTATGAATCAACTTGAGCCACCGGCACATCCTCTGATCGAGCGTGTGCAACCGGTTACACGCTGCGGCGATCGACGTCATAGTTAAAAATGCGTGCGTGTAACGAGCGATAAACTCGTTCAGTGGTGAATTTGTATCTCTGACCTCACGGATGAAGTCCGCGGCTTCCATGCGATGACCGTGTCCTGCTACCTGGACGAGTGTGCGGCTCGGCGTCGTCCGCATCTGTAGCCAGAGCTGTATGCCGATCATACCTTCGACGCCCATCAGACCCGTCTCGATGCTGGCCCCATCCTGCATTTCCTGGATCGTCGAAGTAACTGAATCGTAAGGGAAGAACACGAAGCTGATGGGTTCGTTCGGCTCGATTAATGTCTCCTCAAGATCGACCTCGACCCATTTCAGGAAAGGGTCCAAACGCTCCCGCTCTTTCCGCGGTAGCGCCGCCAGCATTAAATTCTGTTTTCGGTCGTCCATGACAGTCCTCCCTATATGTCAGCGACCCGATATATTGCGAGAACTGGGAACACCAGTCTGTACGACGCAGCACAAGGTGTGTGCTCTTTCGTACCGAGAATGTTTGTATGTTGTGGGTTTTATAAGTGGAACTGGGCCACTGGCCGATCATGGTTGAACGTGTGAGACATCTGCTCTTTGATCAGCCGGTAACAGTCGCATGAACACGCTTCAAGTCGCTCCCGGTTCGTCACGCGCATCTTGCCGCGCGTGTAAGCAATGATGCCTTGCTCTTTTAGATCATGTGCAATCGACGAGACCGTCGCACGCCTCGTACCAAGCATGAGCGACAGATACTCGTGCGTGAGCGGAAACGCCTCGTCGGAAGCGCGGTCCTGCGTCAGCAGGATCCAGCGGCACATGCGCTCGTCCACCCGGTGTGCGGCGTTGCAGGCCGCGTGCTGTTGCACCATCACCTGGAAGAAGTTTGCGTAGCGCAAGAGCAGGTCGAGACATGGACCGCCTCGTACCTTGACGTGTTGTACGAAGTCTGCGGTCTTCATTCTCTGGGCCCGACCGGGCATTTGCACCACCACCGTGCCGTTGCTGCGTTTGACACCGTACAGAAGTGAAAGGCCCACGAAGCCCTCGGCGCCCATGATTCCCACCTCGAGAGTCTCACCGTGTGGCGTGTGGACGATCGTCGAAGTGACCGCAGTCTCAAGAAAGTAGACGTACTCGATGGGCGAGTCGAACTCGACAAGCACCTGTCGGTGCTCCACAAACATGTTCTCAAGGTAAGGGTCGAGCCTTTTCCGTTCCGTTTCGGGCAGAGCCGCCAGCAGCTTGTTCTCAGGGATCATCGTGATTCTAGTGCGCCATAATATACGGATGAGTAAGCTTCGTCTGTCATGTAGTTAACTGTGTCAGGCTGCCTGACCTGGTGCGTCATGCGCGTGGCTCTTTTCATCTCGACTTTTGTCCGTTTCGTCCCACAACTGTTGCAGCCGGCAAACCCGCAGGCTTATGTCCTTCGAGACTCTCCCCACTTTTGCAAACTGGCTCGTTTCTGAAAGGAGTACAGTGACAATGCAATACGATCGCTTTCGACGCATGGGATACCTGGTCCTACTGGTTTGCGCAGTTGCTCTTTCAGGTTGCGAGCCGGTTGAGCCAAACAGGACCGCCTCTTCCACAGCAGCCACGAGCACCACGGGCAACGGTAAAATTCCAATCACGACTTCATCGGACGAAGCCCGCAAGGCGTTTCTGGCGGGCCGCGAACTTTCTGAAAAGCTCCGCATTACGGATTCGATTTCCCACTATGACAAGGCAATCAGTCTCGATGCGAATTTCGCTTTGGCCCACCTGCTTCGCGCACAAGTTTCGCCGACGGGCAAAGAGTTTTTCGAGCATCTGAAACACGCTGTCTCGCACGCTGATAAAGCTTCCGACGGCGAACGCATGCTCATCCAGGCTGCCGAGGCGGGCGCGAATGGAAACCCGACCAAACAAAAAGAGAACCTCGAAAAGCTGGTCGCTGCGTATCCAAACGATGAGCGTGCGCATTTCACGCTGGGCGGTTACTACTTCGGGCAACAAGATTTCAGGAACGCGATCTCGCACTACAAAAAAGCCACTGAGCTCGCGCCCGATTATTCCACTGCCTTCAACATCCTCGGTTATGCGTATCGACAGAACGAGTCGTATGCCGAGGCAGAAAACGCGTTCAAGAAATACATCGAGCTGATACCAAACGATCCGAACCCTTACGACTCGTACGCGGAGTTGCTGCTGAAGATGGGCCGGTTTGACGAAGCGATCGCGCAATACAACAAGGCACTGGCGATCCAGCCAAACTTCGTCAACTCGCACTTTGGGATCGCTGCTGCGTTGGCGTACCAGGGAAAGACGAGCGAGGCGCAGGCGGAGTTGGAAAAGATCACTCAGAAGGCACGCAGCGATGGGGAACGACGCACTGCTTTGTTTGGACAGATTGTGGTTGCGGTTGACAGCGGTAAGTTGGACCAGGCACTGGCGGAAGTCGAGAAGCAATA
>DASTQB010000227.1:0-13657 GCA_035761985.1 Pyrinomonadaceae bacterium | reverse complement strand
GCCGGAACGATCGATGAAACCGTATCTATTACGTTCCTGGTTGTAAAAAGCAGCCAGGCCTTCCCGAAATCCACCGGCTTCATTGAACTCCGTTACGATTACGATCTTTCCCGACTTGTCTATGTACACAAACGTTGCTTCTTTCGTCTCCGATGGATTGAGTCCCTCGGTAAGGCCTGCAAGTCCTTCGGAAAAATCCTTTGAATTGTGCCGGAAGTCGAAGTCAGTATTGAACCGCGGCGGAATAACAAACTCTCCGGTTTGATCAATGAACGCTAACTTCTCTACGTCGTTCTCAACGACCGCCACTCGAGCGAGCCCCTCAGAAAAAGGACCGGCTTCCTGAAATTTTGGTTTGATCACAAACTTGCCGGCTTTATTGATGTAGCCCATAGCATCCGTTTCAACGCTGCGTACGCACATTAGTCCTTCTGAAAATCTGGCGTCGTCGATATTAACTTCCACTTTTGTATGATCGAGAACTGCCAGGGTTTTTCCCGCAGTGTCTATTACTATGTATTCGTCACTGCCGGCTCGACCTTTATCGGTAGTCTCGTCCGCGAGAGCGGAAACCTCGTGAACAACTGATTGGACGGCAGCGTGCGATCCCGCCGCAGGAGGCGCCTGCGCTTTCGGCGACTTCAACGGGCGCTGGACCACCGCAACTCCTTCCGAAAAAACACCGACCCACGTGAACTGATGATCGATCACCAGAGTTCCGTCCTTATTGATGAAGCCCCACCTTTCATTCAACTGTACCGCAGCGAGACCTTCACTGAACGAGGAAACATCTTGAAACCGGGGTGAAATGACAAGGGCGCCGGTTCTATCGATGAATCCCCATCCTTTCTGCGAATCCAACACGGCAGCCAGGCCTTCGGAAAAGTTCCGCGCGCCCTCATACTTACTCGCGTCAATAACGACTTTTCCAGCGCGGTCGATGTATGAGTATTTTGTAGCCCCCGAAAATTGAACGCTACCCGAAAACTCGTCGTTCATCATTACCTTTCGCTGACCATTTGAGTTGTTAGTCTTCGCTCCAACGGTGATGAGCAGGGTCGCGCCCAATATAGTACAGGCTTTCCAAAACACAAGTTGGAACGGACGACTTCCACGAATCCAGTTTTGCTTCAACATAGTGTCGTCTCCATCATCGCACGAACGTCATGGTCCAGTTCCGAGTGTAGCCCAACCTCAGCTAGCTACGGATTCTTGAAGGCCCACACGGTCCCTTTCACCATACTGCCGTCGGGTCTCGAATAATTCACGATGTACATGCCGGCGTTGGGCCTAAACGAGCCCCCGGTGCATTGCGGACCGACCTTTGGATACGTCAGGATAACCAGGACGTGAGCTTTCCAATCCTGATGCGCGGTCAGTGTTTGGCGAATACCCGTTTCAAATACCCTGTATGCCCCACGGTTCCACGTCGGCGATTGGGAGAAGAGGTTGATCGGGACCGGTGGCCCTCCAAGAGCCTGACCGATGATGTGGCCTCGATCGTCGCCCTGCCGTTTACCGTATTTAGGTTGCACTGTGGAATTCAGCGGCCTTGCCGTGTTCACCGGGCTATACACGATCGTAGCGGCAGTCAGATCGAAAGTTAGACCCGTCGTCGTACTGCTGATCAGGTGTTTCCCTCCAAAGGCATCAACTTGATAAAGATTGCAGGTGTTGACGCTCGTTGCGCGCCATCCCTCCACCATATAACCGAAGCCTGTACCTGGTGGTGGCGGTTCGGGTGGCGCTGCGTTGGTGGTTGTGGCGCCGGAGTTCGTGCTGCTCGTGATATTCAGTCCCTCATTGAGCAGCGCCCAATTCGGCGCAAAGGTCAACATCGATTCGTCAGTAAGACTGGAAGCCGTTCCCGGCGGAGGCATGTCGAAGCCGTCGACCCGATATTGGTTTTCGCGGATGAACGGATCGTTGGCGCCGCTGCCCATGAAGTAACTCATACCCGTCGGATCCGTCCGGTTGACGGGATTGTTTCCGACGTATGAGTACATGTTCCATGATTGCGGGTCTGCGATGTTTCCGCTGATGGGATCGGTACTGGTAAATCGACCCTGCACACTGGATTGATATCTCGCCTGCGCGTAATTCAGATCGGTTTCGAAATCGGCTTCGTAACCGGCGAACCTTTGTCGCGTTGTATCCGCGTTGTACCCCAGTGCACTACTGCGACCACCGGCCCCGGCCGGAATCTCTTCGCCGAACGGGAGATAATCGTGTCGCTTGATATTCGTTAACGTACCTGATTGATCGAGGACCATTCGCGGCGAGCCTAAGTGGTCGACAACCATCCAGTTCACCACGGCGCTACCGGGGGCAGAACTGATTCTGCTCTCTCGGAATTTCAAGTTGGTGGTGTCGTTGAACCAAAGTCTCGTCTCGATTCGTCCGAAGCACGGATGATCGAAGTCGAGCGTGAACCATTGCCACGTATTCGCGGCCGTGAACTCGTTGCGCCGGATTTGCCGCTGTGCGAGAACGTTTGTGCCGTAGCCAATCACTACGTCGATCGTCGCTACGACGTCAGTTCCGGTGGTGTTGTCGACTTGCAACTGGAATTGCGCCTGATGATGGCCTTTCCCAAAACTGGTGTCATACGGGCCATAGACCATGTGCTGAGCAGAATGTGTGCTAACGTATGCCGCCCAGTCGGTGCCTTCCTGTTGACCCGTGTTGTGGCCCAGGCTGCCACTGGTCGCAGACCACGACTTCATTCCGGCGTAACCACTACCGCAACCTGCCCCGCTGGTCGTTACCAACAATTGGCCGTTGCGATACCCATATTCTTTTTGCGGACTTGAAGCCGGCCCGCTGGCGGGATACTCCGCGAGCAACTCACCGCTGAATCCGTGAACTTGCCACGTAGTGACGCCATTGACCGTGCGTTTGACTCGCTCGCCGGCGGCGTCATAAACGTAAAGTTGTGTTTGGAGTGTGTTACCAGCGGCTGAAGTCATGCGGTTCTCGCCGTCATAACCACGATTGCCCGCGCCGCTGTAAGTATCGGTGGTGAGGTTGCCGGCGGCATCGTAGGTCATCGTTCCTGATTGGCCGGTGGGAACGCCAAGCCGATTGGTGGAGCTATTCCACGTGAACTGTTTATTAGTGATTCCGGTGCCCCACGTCGACGGACTAATGGTGCGATTGCCCCAACGGTCGTAGGCGTACGCCTGCATTCCCGTGAGGGTGCTGCCGTTCTGATACTCGCTAACTGACGACAAACGATTGAGCGCGTCGTAAGTGTAACGATCTTCCATGTAGTAACTGTTGATGATGGTTTGGCTCATCAACACGTTTCCATTGTTGTCCGTTCCACTACCACCATGACTCCAATTGGTGCTGTAGTAATTGGCGAGTGCGCCGAGTTCACCGCTCCACTCCTCGTTAACGTTCGAGATGCGAACGTCGTAGAGTTGTCCCCGGATGTTGTAATGAAGTTTGTTGTAGACGGCGCTGTTAGTCCCGAACTGTTCTTTACTGATGCCACCGAACGGAGAGTAGAGAATGCCGGTCGAGTAGGTCCGCGTGATTCCGTCCCCAAGGGTGCCGGTGAGGCTATTCAAGCGACCGGCGCCGTCGTAGGCGTAACTGACACTCTGCCCCGATGGATACACCAACGAAGTCACGGCGCCTACGTTGTTATAGGCGAGCGACATCTGATAATCGACGCCACTCGTCCGCTGGATCTTCAACGATTGTCTGCCGATCGCATCCCGTCCCAGGTAGTTACCATCCGTGCCTCCGCCGTAGGTCAGCGCGACCAGCGCGCCATTTGATGCTCCGCGAACGAAGGTTGGGGCGCCGCCGGGCAAACTCTGCGCGTCGTAGAAATATTTGAGTTCATCGGTACTGCTGACGCCGGAGGGAAGTGCCGGACTGTTGTGTGTCGTCGCCGTCGTCGCACTGGAACTGTTATACCAGCGGCGGATCGGGCGATTGAGTGCATCGTATGAATAATGAATCGAAACACCGCGAGCGTCGGTCTTAACGATCAAGTTCCCGACCTCGTCATACTGGAAGGTCGTGAGGCCGCTTTCTGGATTCGTAGCCGAAACCAGCCGTCCTAAAGAGTCGTGACTAAAGGCGCGCGGCGGTTGTGATAAATAATCCTGGGAGACACTGATGAGATTGCCGAGTGAGTTGTAGCCGTAGATCGTTTGATAGTTTGCTCCCAACGGATCTTCATAAATGTATGAGACGCGCCCCAGGGAGTCGGAAATACTTTTGCGCTTCCTGCCGGTGGGATCCGTAACCATCGTTTCGTTGCCGGTATAGCTGGTGCTGGTGACTGCGTTATCCGGCGTAGTTACTGTTTTGATCCGGCCGAGTGCATCCACGACCGTGGTGGTCCATTGCGGGCTTTCCCCCTGCCACGGGCGGTACGGGTTTGACGTTTGGGACGTCAAACCAAACGAGTTTTTCTTGGTCGCGATGTAATTAGACGCGGTCTCATATGTTCGTGATTCGATGGTGCGTCCTAACCCGTCATAGCGGACATCTATTTTCTTCAGGCCATCCTGATAATTAGACAGGTCGCTGGTTGTGGTTATTACCCGGTTAACATCATCGTAAGCAAAACTGGTTTGTGTTTTCAGCGTGGTGTTACTCGAGGCCGCAATTAGCTGACTGGGCCGATCGAGCAGATCGTTGAAATATGCACTTGAGACAATACCGTTCACATCCTGGCAGTCGACCGCCTGACCTATGTAGAAATCGAATTGGTAGTAGGTCGTGAAGTTCATCGCGTTGGTGACCATCGTCGGAAAGGCGTACGAAGATTGACCGGCGCTGCTCAGTTCGGCAGGACTAGTGTTTAACTGAGCCTCAGCGTTTGGCGAACCAAAGCGATCCGTAAAATCGTAAGTCGTGACGTTACCGCGCGCATTGATGGTCTTAACGACATTCCCGGCGACGTCGTATTGCAGATACGACGTGACTGAGCCGGTGGGTATGCCATTAGTCAACAGATGACGCGTGATTGCGGTCGCATTTCCGCGGGTCACGTAACCCGTGGTGAAGGCGGGATCCAAACCGCTAATGTTTGCTCTAGCGACCAACAGCGCGTGAGTCGAGTTGGTCGTGTAGTTGTCATATTCATAAGTCGTACGCGCCTCTTCCACGTTACCCCAGCCAATGATCGACTCCTGCAGGGGCAGGTCGCGAATATGCAACGCGGATGAGTTCTGAATGTTTAGCCCCGCGTAATCCACTCCATTGAGCGTTTTCAAATAAGTAGTTTGTTTGCGCCTGAGAATGTTGAGGTTGTAGTCGCGCTCAATAACGTCGATCAGGCTGTTGTAAGGCACATTCGGATCGTAGGCGTAGCTATTGGTGTACTGCGCTCCGTTTTCATGAACAGTGGTGACCTGAGAAATCCGCGGATCGTTCTGCGGCGCATCATTCGAGCTGCCCGTCCACCAACCCACTGAGGCGCGCTGCTCCCACGACGTCAGCACGGTTTTCATCAGATTACCGCTGGCATCGTAGGTCTCCGTCTTGTACTCATGACCGTCCAGCCACGAAGAATACTCGTTTGGATTCAACCAGAAAGAGTGCTCGGCATTGCCGTAGAAGTAATGCCGTTCCGTGCTAAGGAGGACGTTATTACCGTCGTAGTTCTTCTTCTCGACGTAGCCGATGCTGGTAGTGTGGTTACTCTCGGGCTTACTGAATGTTTGTTTACTTTCTAAGACATGGCCTTCGCGATAGACTCGCCGCTCTGTAACTCGACGGTAGAAGTGACCATCGTTCGGGCTGATGGAGTTGTAAGCGCCTGGCGGCCACCATGATTGCGCCGCAAAGAAATCGCCATGATTTCCTTGTAGACCTGCCTCAGAGTCGTACTCGATCGAGCCTCCGGTAGGCAGATCTATCCTCGTGAGGTCGTCGTAATTATTGTAGTAAAGAACATAACTTCTGCCGTTTGGCAGCAGGATTCTGGTCAACCGAGAGTTCTGATCGAAGAAAAAGTGAATTCGTCGCTCAGTGCCGCCATATCCTTTATAAGAGTGATAACTGCACGTGGTTTCCCCTGGTATGATCGCACTACATTGCGTGCTGGTTAGATTTGCTGCGCCGTTCGACCGATTCAATGAATCAGTTTGCGTGCCCATGAATGGAAACTTAAACTGATTACCGTTTCGATCTTTCAGAGCCCGATTGTTGTCCCAGGAAATACGGATGCGCCGTCCATCCTTCAGAAACAACCAGCCCTTGAAATCATCGTCGTAGTTGTAAGGATATTCGAACCCGGCATAGGCTCCGTCTCTTATGGGATCATCAGCGACGAAAGTTGCTCCCGAACCATCCGTAGTAACGAATACGCGACCGCGGTTGACTGAATGACCGGGCCAGCCGGAGGAACAGCCTGCGCCACTCAGTGGCTGCCCATTCGTAAGCACGTCACGCATCTCGTGTTCAGTGCCGTCCGGGTCCGCCATCACGAGTCGAGTGAGCGTCTTTTCCCACGCAAAAATAACCCCTTCGATATCACACTGAATTGGTCCACCCCATCCAGTTCCCAGCGGAAAAACACCGTACTGTCCCAACTGAAACCCGACTGACGAAGATCCGTCGAACCGGGCGCTGCCAAAACCCGCGCCGTAAACAGGGTTTCCGAAACCGTCAGTGGACTTGTAGATCTGCCAACGCGCTGGTATGTCCCATGTCCAGCTCGTCTGAGTCTTTGCCTGACCCCTTCCCGAGTAATTTATCAACGGGATCCTGACGGTTACTCGACCATTGAACAGATTCACGGTATCGATGTTGGATATTTCATAAGAGCCGACGGGCGCGCCGGCCTTCAGTCCCAGCGGCGTGACCGAGTCGTTCTGCGCGTAAGTGCTGACCTGGACCAGCAACAGCAGGATGCAGGCGCCGAGGAGGTTCTTTGCGAGGCTGGACATCAGATTTATGAGACGGTGGTGCTTTTGAGGGTACATGGTCCTTCTCCGATTTGGAACCGCGTTTTAGGACGGGGGAGCTGCTGTTTGCCAGCGCTGAGAGCTAGGGATTTGTGATATCCAATCGACAAATCCAGTCCGGGTGCTCCACGAAACTCAGGAAATAAACACCGAGAGCAAGTTGAAGTTTTTTTCGTGAATTCTTGCCACCCTGAACGGGGATGGTGTGGAGTTTCTCGCCGCGCTCGCGGTGTAGTTGCGCGGTTAGCTTAGGCTCGCCGCTCGCATTAATAATGAGCAACTCGTAGTTTCCTGCGGGTCCGGTGAGCTCCGGGCGCGCGAAACCGCCTGGTCTGACTTGTATTGGAAGTAGTGTTAATGCCGGGACCGAACCCGATCGGTTTTCAGATTGATAGACCAACGGCTGCGGGTTTGGTCCACCCGTGGCCGCCGCTTGTCGCCAGAGTGTGGCGGAGGCTGTGACGGCAGTGATGGCGCAAAACAAAGCAACTACAATCAGCAGGAAACACTTCGGACGTCTGATTTTTGAAAACATTTCCCCCTCCTCGACTTTCATTGATGTGCCAGGTCTCAACGGTTAGTTGAGGCCGTTGACGATATTAGAGACGGGGCCTTGGCTCGATGAAGTTCCGTTGGTTTGAGACGTTACAAAGCAGGGAGACGTAAGGAAAACCCTATGTGTATGAAGCTACGATATGAGTCCTTGCTAACGAACGATGCGGGGAGTCGTTTTTAGTATGCGCGGCACTCTACTCTTCTAACTACGTGTTGTCAACAGGGTTGTTCACCAGAATTGCGCACGCGGAAAGGCGCGAACTGCCCCCGGAGGTACCGCTGTTCGCGTTGTCCTCTCTTTCACCTGGAACAAAGGGCCGACCGTTTTCGGGTCGGCCTTTGCCCTTGTGGAAAGGTGGTGGCGTGATCGGTTAAATGTTGAGCAACCTTTAGCAAGAAGCTTTGAGGCCCTTCTCCAACAATGGTTCGGATGCTCGGAGATTCGGCTAAGACTTTAACGCCTCTTCGTAATACTTTCTTCTTGATTTATTTGGCAAGTTTTCGACGAACCGTGTAAGTGCCTCGGTTTGTTTTCGTGCTTAGGCGCTTACGGCGGTATTGTTGTAAATGACTGACTGTGATGTCAGCCAGTTTTAGGTGGCCCAGCGAGCTCACGAGCCGTTTGATCATTGAGGCGAACTTTTTCGGCTCACGCACTCCATAAAGTTTACGGCCTTGCTCATCGTAGAACGCCTCACAATAGCGAGTTTCTTTGCAATGCTCGGCGAGTGCTGCAAAGGTCATGTTACGGGCGTCCAAAACGTCGGAGCCGCCCGCCACGTGTTGATCTATTAGGTCCTGAAGTTCTCGCTTCGCATCCCAATGAGTGGGTGCACTCTTGGAAACGCCTTTGCGCTTTCCGGTCTTGTCGTAGTAAGTGAGTCTAGCAATGTACTCGGTGCGCTTACCGCGCTTTTTTCGTTGAATGCTGGTCGAGAAATTTTTCATGTTGCCTCCGGCACGTATTCACGGCTCGTGCCACAGACTCCAGGAAAATTGCGGGACAAATTGCGGGACAAACCGCATTTGAGGGAGGCGGGGTTTCAATTTCCTTAAGAAAAATGGTGCCCCCGGCGCGATTCCAACGCGCGACCTTCCGCTTAGGAGGCGGACGCTCTATGCAGCTGAGCTACGGGAGCACGAGTGAGGAAATCATCTTGTTATCCTGTAATCCTGTCAACCGGTGACAGGATTACAGGATGGATCAAGATTGATACTTGATCAGCGACCGCACGTCATAACCAGTCAGCTTCTCGCGGCCGGGTAGAAACTCAAGCTCGACTACGAAGACAAGACCCACGACAGTTCCGCCGAGTTGCTCGACAAGATCCACGACCGCGCGCGCGGTGCCGCCAGTCGCAAGCAGATCGTCGGCGATGATCACGCGATGGCCATCACCAACTGCATCACGATGGATCTGCAGCGTGTCCTGACCGTACTCAAGATCGTACGAGATCTCCGCACACTCAGCCGGCAGCTTCTTCGGCTTGCGCACCGGAACAAACCCCGCCCCGAGGTGATACGCAAGCGCCGGAGCAAAAATAAATCCACGCGCTTCAATGCCGATCACCGAATCAACCTTCTCACCTTCAAACTGCGAGGCAAGCGCATCAACCGTATTACGCAACCCTTCAGGATGCTTCAGCAGCGTCGTGATGTCGTAAAAATTGATGCCGGGCTTCGGAAAGTCCGGCACTTCGCGAATCAGGGATTTTAAGTGGTCCATATTCTCCAAAATTATCTTTCGACTCTAAAAGCTGAATAAGTCCCCGTTGGCTCCAAAACTATCTCTTCCACTTGATCGACTACAGCCCACTGTGGGCCAGTCGCTAAATCATCTTTAAATGCCTGCACGTTCGGAGCTGGCCCTTCGACGAGTGCTTCAACCGTACCATCCGGACGATTGCGCACGTATCCAACAACCTGATGCCGCGCGGCTGCTCGTTGCGCAAAGAAACGATAACCCACGCCCTGCACCTCACCTTTAATCAAAAACTTTCTCGCTACACCCATGCTCGCTCACCCTACTTGCACTTGAAAAGGTCGCCCGGTTTTCCCTTCTCCAACGTGAACGTCTCTTCATCCATACCTGAAATCTTCAACGTCAGAGTCATCGTGTTGCCATTAACAGAACCTGTATAAGTTGCCGGATATTCCTTCGGTTTTTCGTCCGCCCGGATCGGACCGCCACGTTCCATCCGGTGCGTTCCGCGCCAGCTAAACTTTCCGTTGCCGTCCACCACCAGTGGACCGTCGATCGATCCGTTTGCACAATCGTATTCAATCGTCGCCGCCTTCTCGCCGACCTCAATTTGAATATGCGTGCCGCCCCACACGCCAGTCGCTATACGTTGCATCTTCTGACTTCCAACACCGATCGCAATCAGCAACAGCGAAACACCGAGAATAATCTTAAACATCGTGGCGCCATTGTATGGACTTACCACTGAAAGGCGCAAAGCCGCAGAAACTTTCTCACATCTCGTCGCGTACTACGGCTCACTGCGGGTGAGATCGACACTTCATCCAGAATCTGCGTAGCTCAATCAGTTTTTCGTGCAATTCGTTAGTCTCCTTTTCTCAAACGAGACAGGGTTTGATCTAAACGATCGGGCCCTGTGCTCCAATGTTCAGTATTCAAAGTGAGGACGCCCAAACCATGCGACGTTTACTTGTGACTTGTCTATCGCTACTGCTGATAGCCAACGTCTCCTATGCCCAGGCAAAACCACTCAACATCCCTGTCGTCTATTACAAACTTCCAAACGGTCTGAAGGTGGTGATTTCGGAAGATCGCATCGCACCTGTTGTCACCGTTGCCGTCTATTACAACGTCGGCTTCCGGCTCGAGCCGAAAGGCCGCACAGGTTTCGCGCACCTGTTTGAACACATGATGTTCCAGGGTTCAGCGAACGTGAAGAAGTTTGAGCACGCGAAGCACATCGAAGCGAATGGTGGAAGTCTCAATGGCCACACGGATTTCGATTACACAAACTATTACCAGACGCTGCCCAGCAATCGCGTCGAACTCGCACTCTGGCTCGAATCCGATCGCATGCGCTCGCTCGACGTCAGCGAGGAGAACCTGAAGAACCAGCAGGCGGTCGTGAGTGAAGAAGTCAGAGTCAACGTGCTCAACCAGCCGTACGGACTATTCGAGTGGATCAGTCTCTGGCAAAACGCATTTACAAACTGGCACAACTCCCACAACGGTTACGGCGAACTCGCAGAGATCAACGCCGCGACGATCGAAGACGTGCGCAGTTTCTTCAAGACTTACTACGCACCCAACAATGCGGTGCTGACGATCGTCGGCGACGTGGATGTCAACGAAGTGAAGAAGATGGTTGAGAAACACTTTGCGACGATTCCGTCGCAGCCGATGCCCGCGCGCGCCGATCTGAGCGAGCCGCCGCAAACCAAAGAGAAACGCGTTTCGCAGACGGACAAACTCGCAAAACTGCCGGCGCTCGCGACCGGATATCACCTGCCGCCGCAAAACTCGCCTGACTTTCCGGCGATGGCGTTGCTCGTGCAGATCCTGCAAGGAGACGAAAGTTCGCGCTGGTATCAACGGCTCGTGAAAGAGAAAGAGTTGACGCTCGATCTCACCGGTTCACTCAACTACTTCGGTAATGAGTTTGACTATACGGGGCCGATGATCATGACCACGCGTACAACTTACAAACCGGGCATCACGGCCGATCAGATCTTGCGCGAGATGGATGCGGTGGTTGCGGAGATCACGTCGAAAGGTGTGACTGACAAAGAACTCGCGGACGCGAAGGTGCGATACAGATCGAACTTTTTCGACCAGCTCGAATCCGGTCAGGGAAAGGCGCACTTATTGTCGGCGCTCGCGCTGTTTCGCGAGGACCCGCAGCAGATCAATTCGCTGCTGACGCCGTTTGAGAAAGTCACCGCGGCGCAGATCAAGACCGCGGCTGCGAAGTATGTGGTGGCGACTAATCGCACCGTAATCGACCGCGTGCCACAGATGAACGCGGAAGGAAAACGATAGACGCGGATCTGCACTTGATAGAGAGGATGATATGAAGAATCTAATCGCAATACTCTTGTTATCGACGGTTGTGGTTGCGCAGCAGAAGACACCTCCGCCGCCGGGTGCGGCGAGGCCGTTGAACCTTCCGAAGATCACTGAAAAGAAACTCGCGAACGGGTTGACGGTCGTGCTTGCGCCGCTGCCGAACGTGCCGAAGATCTCTTCGATTCTTACGTTTCGAGCTGCCACCACCGCGAGCGACCGCGTTGCTCATCCCGGCATCGCGCAAATCGCCGCGAGTGTCGCTAACGAAGGCACAGACACACGCACGAGCAAACAGCTCAAGGAAGAACTCCGCTCGATCGGCGGCACGCTCTCACTCGGCAGCGACGCCGACTCAACCACGATGAGTGCTTCGTCGCTCTCGGAATTCTCGGCAAAACTGTTTGAGCTAATGAGCGACGTGGCCCAGCACCCGTCATTTCCCGAAACCGAAGTGAAGCTGGCCCAGGAAAATATCATCCAGCAGATTCGCGGCGCCCGCGCCGATCCGGGATTCCTGGTTAACGAACGTTTCCAGAAAGCGATCTTTGGAGATCATCCGTACGGGTTTGTGTTACCGGATGAGAAGTCGATCAACGCGCTCACGCCCAAAGACCTCAAAGAGTTTGTGGCGAAGTACTACATTCCCAACGCAAGCCACCTGATTGTCGTCGGCGATATAGATGTCGATAAGACGTTTGCCGAGATCGAGAAAGCGTTTGGTGGTTGGAAGAGCGGCACGGTGCCGCCCGACGAGAACCCGCCGGTGCCGAAGCGCGAGAAGCGGCAGATCCATTTCGTGAACCGGCCGGGTTCGATCCAGTCAGGGATCTACATCGGCAACGCAAGTATCCCGCGCAAAGATAAAGACTACTTCGCGATCCGCACTGCCGACACGATCTACGGCGGCTCATTCTATTCACGGCTCACTCGCAACATCCGCGAGAGCAAAGGCTACACCTATTCGCCGTTCAGCTTTTCAAACACGCGCGCGAAAACGGGCTCATTTACGGCCGGCGCTTTTGTGCGTAATGAAGTGACTGGTCCAACCCTGCTCGAGATCTTTTACGAGCTCGATCGGATGCGCGTGTTGCCGGTCACCGACGAAGAGTTGAACGCCGCGAAGGAATACAGCAACGGCAACTTCTCCGTCGAGCTGGCCAGCCAGTTTGGCCTGGCAGGACGCATCAACAGCATCTACACGTACGATCTCGACAAGAACTTCATCAACGACTTTCGACCGAAGATCGAAGCCTTAACACCGGCAGACATTCAACGGGCCGCGGCGAGGTACTTCGATACCTATCGCGCCGCGATCGTGATCGTCGGTGACTGGGAAAAGGTTAAGGACCAGGTTACGCCGTTTGCTGATGTGACGATGTACGACGCTGAGGGCAACCGGGTACAGGATTGACACGATAGACAGGATTAACACGAGCTCTTGTAAATCTTGAGAATCGTGTTAATCCTGTCCGACTGTCTATGAGACGAGCCAGACAAGGTAGTTACTGAACTGGTCAAACATCACACCGCCTACTTTCATCAGGCTGCTGACAATCAAGCCCAGCTGATCGCCCAGCAGGAAGGGCGCGGAGGCGAGCGACAGTGATCCGATGATCAGTAGGTTCGACGCTGGTTCAGAGAGTGCATTTTTCTTCATAAAACATTCTCCCAACCACGCGTTAAGCAAGGCCCATACCGCCTCACCTGAAAATGCATAAGTCCCGTAAGTAGTAGATTTACCGGATCTTAATGCAGTCATGGTCCATGTCAAATCCCGGTCACTCTGCGAAAGTGAAAGCAAATTGAAATAGATCGATCCGCGCCATCCGCGAATCAGCTCTTCATCACGCCTTCCATTCAATCTGACCATCCGCGTAACCGAATTTGGACCAATCTGATTGAACTCCGGTCAAGTCAGCAGATCTCTCTACTCTCACATAGCGGAATTTTGTCTGCATAACTTCCGTGGCACCGCAGTTGCTCAATGGCCCAACCGTGGTCATTCCACTTAGACCACAAATCCTTTTTGGGACCATTGAAGATCGGCATGCGAAACAGTAAAGCCAACTCAAACACACTGCGCACGGGCGGATTCTCTGCCATTGAACTCATAATCACC
>DASTQB010000226.1:0-5722 GCA_035761985.1 Pyrinomonadaceae bacterium | reverse complement strand
CTTTCCGGGGCTGGACCCGGCTGCGGCACGATGGCTGACACAGAACCGCTCGATCAAGGCGATTGGGTTAGACACGGCGAGCATCGACTACGGGCAATCGACGCTTTTCGAAAGCCATCGCATATTGTTTGATAAGAACATTCCGGCATTCGAGAACGTCGCAAACCTGGACCAGCTACCCGCGAAAGGCTTCTCGGTGATCGCGCTACCGATGAAGATCAAGGGCGGCAGCGGCGGACCGCTTCGGATCGTCGCACTTCTGTAAAAAAATGAATCTCCGAATTCTGCCCAGCAAAGAACATCTTGCACGAGCCGCCGCTGAGCATTTCGTACAAGCGAGCCACAACGCTGTGGCTCAAAAGGGATCGTTCACCGTCGCGCTCTCCGGCGGCTCGACACCAAAAGCCATGTACGAGCTTCTGGCCGATCAATTTCGCGATCAGATCCCGTGGCCCAACATTCACTTCTACTGGTCAGACGAGCGTCACGTTCCACCTGATCATCCCGATAGCAATTATCGTCTCGCCAATGAAGCGATGCTGTCGCGCGTCCCTGTAACACCTTCCAACGTGCATCGTGTATTCAGCGAGAATCCAGCCGCGGATGCGGCCCGGGATTATGAAGACACGATCAAAAAACAGATCGGCGCAAATCCGCGGCTGGATCTGATCCTGCTCGGCGTCGGCACAGACGGGCACACTGCGTCGATCTTTCCGGGTTCCGAAGTTCTGAATGAAACAGAACACCTCGTTGCCGCTCCGTGGGTCGCGAAACTAAACACCTATCGGATCACTATGACGCTTCCGCTGCTAAACAACGGCGCATCAGTGGTGTTCCTCGTCAGTGGAGCTGATAAGGCAGAGATCGTAAAGGAAGTGTTGGAAGGCCCGCAGAAATACCCGGCGCAGATGGTGAAACCCACTAATGGCGAGCTAATCTGGATGCTGGACCAGGCCGCGGCAAAAGAATTAAGACGCAGCTTGTAATTCGGGGTGAGTGATCTTCCGCTGCTCAACGAGCAACTCCTCAAACTGCTTCGCCGAAAGCGCCTTGCTGAACAGAAATCCCTGCACGACGTCGCACTCGAGCGCACTCAGATACTGAAGCTGTTCCTTCGTTTCAACGCCCTCGGCAATCACCGTCAGATCGAGCGCATGGCCGAGGTTGATGATCGCGCGCACGATCGCCGTGTCGTGCGGATCTTTGCAAACGTCGGAAACAAACGTCTTGTCAATCTTCAACGTATCGATCGGAAACCGCTTCAAGTAGTTCAGCGACGAATAACCCGTGCCAAAATCGTCGATCGCGACCCTGATTCCCATCAGCTTCAGCTCGTGCAACTTCTCGATCGCCTCTTCCGGATCTTTCATGATCGAACTCTCGGTCAACTCGAGTTCCAACCATCGCGGATCGAGGTTCGTATCTTTCAAGATCTGCGAGACGTCAGTGATAAATGTCGGTTGCTGAAACTGGCGCGCGGAAAAGTTTACTGACACAACCATGGGCGCGAGGCCTGCGTCCTGCCAGACCTTACTCTGCGTGCACGCTATGCGCATGATCCAGTCGCCGAGCGAGATGATCATTCCGCTTTCTTCGGCGAGCGGAATAAACTCGCCTGGATAGAGCAGCCCGAAACTCGGATGCTGCCACCGCACGAGTGCTTCCATCCCGACGAGATGAAAATCGCGAATCGATATCTGCGGCTGGTACTGTACGAAAAACTCCGCGCGTTCCAACGCCGGACGCAGGTTGCTTTCGAGCACGAGCTGCTTCAGTGCGCGCGTCGTTCCACCTGCCGTGTAGAACTGGTAAGTGTTTCCACCCTGCACTTTCGCGCGGTCAAGTGCGGCGCCGGCAGTCTTCAACAAACCCGCAGTGTCGCGACCATCCTGCGGATAGAGACTGATGCCGATGCTGCTCGACATGAAGATCTCCTGATCTTCGAAAAGAAACGCCTGCTGCAGCGTCTCCTTGATCGCACGCGCAACGTTGGCTGCGTCCTGCGCGCGTGGAATCTGCGTCAGCAGAATCGCAAACTCATCGCTTCCAAAACGCGCAACCGTGTCACTCTCGCGCACGCAACTCGTCAGACGTTGGGCCACTGACTGCAACAGACGATCGCCGGCCGTGTAACCCAGCGAATCGTTGATCGTCTTGAAGCGATCGAGATTGAGCAACAACACTGCCTGCATCTGATCGTTCCGACGCGAGAGGGCGATGGCCTGTTTGAGTCGATCTTTGAACAGCACCTGGTTGGGCAGGTCGGTGAGCGCGTCGTGATACGCGAGGTGGTTGAGTTTTTCCTGCGTCTGCTTGTTGTGTGAAACGTCGATTACAAAACACACGATCTCGTCATCGTGAAGCGCCGCGCCGAAGAGGACCGGCACCACGCTGCCGTCCTGCTTGATCATCTCTTTCTCGAACGGCGCGCACACGCCAAACGCCATCAGTTTCTCGAATGCTTCTTCGTCGAGGCGCTGATGTTCGGGCAGGGTCAGGTCGTGAATGCGCTTTGGAAGATCGGTTTTGGAGTAGCCGAGCAGGTCCAGGAAACTGTCATCTGTTTCGAGAATGTTGCCGGACAGATCCGTAAACACGACGGCGAAGAGGTTAGTGGCGACAAGACGCCGCAGGGCTGCATCTACTTTGGTTTCCATGTTACCCGTGTGAATTGCTGGATTCGGGAGGATGAGTTGGGCAAGCGCGGGTTGGCCGTCAACCCGAAGTGTTAGGCTACCACAGATTACGCAGATTGAAATAGAAAAATCTGCGTAATCTGTGGTTACTGTATTACTTAGCGGCCGAACTGGTCGTCGCCGGGGCGGGTCCGGCGGGCAATTTGTCGTGAATAAAGCGCGTCGTCAGGCCAAGCAGGTGCCGTTGCGTTCCGGGTCCTTCCGCGATCGAGTGCGACCGGTTCGGATACGGAAACACTGCAAACTGCTTGTTCCCGGCGATCAGCGCGTTAATCAACGCCTCGGTCGCCTGGTAGTGGACGTTGTCGTCACCCGTGCCGTGCACGATCATGAGATTGCCCTTGAGTTGATTGGCAAACGTAATCGGCGAACTCTGTTTCCACTCCTCCGGATGGTCCTTCGGCAGCCCGCCGTATCGCTCCTGGTAGATCGTGTCGTAATAACGCAGATCCGCAACGGGCGCTATCGACAATCCCGTCGCGTAAACATCCGGGTACCGGAACATCGCGTTGAGTGTTGCGGAACCACCGCCACTCCAACCCCAGATCCCAATCCGAGACGCATCGACAAACGGCCACTTCGCGATCGCACGCGCCGCCGCGGCCTGGTCGCCGGAGTTCACGATCCCCATCTTGCGATAGATGATCTTTCGCCACGCACGTCCACGCGGCGCCGGAGTTCCGCGGTTGTCGACGCTCATCACAATGTAACCCTGCTGCGCGAGCATCTGGTGCCACAGCCGGTTTCGTCCGCCCCAGATGTCGAGCACCGTCTGGCCCCACGGTTCCGTATAAGCGTAAAACAGCACCGGATAGCGTTTCTGCGGATCGAAGTCGTGAGGCTTCATCATCCAGCCGTCGAGTTGCACACCATCGCCGATGTCCACTTTGAAAAACTCAGACGGCGTTTGTTTCAAGTTCGCCAGCCGCCCCTGCACTTCACGATTGTCGATCAACGTTCGCGCGACTGTGTGTTGCGGGAGGCGCACAACTTCTGTTACCGGAAGCTTGTTGAAGCTCGAGTAAGAGTGAATGGCAAACTCGCCGCGCGGCGAGATGTTGTAACTGTGCACACCGGGAAGACTCGCCGGCGTCAATCGCTCTTCTTTGCCCGCGCCATCGATCCGCACGCGATAGAGGTAACGTCGTGTTGCATCGTCAGGTGACGCGAGGAAGTAGACGTAACCGTTGTGAGTGTCGACACGTTCGACGGTGATCACGTCGTAGTTGCCGGGCGTGATCAGTTTCACATCGCGGCCGTCGCGCGAGATCGAATAGATGTGACGCCAACCGTCGCGCTCGCTGGCCCATAGAAAACGTTTGCCCTGATCGATCCACTCGACGTCGCCGCGCGCGATTCCGGTTCGATCCCAATCGATGTCGCCCCAGGCGATGTCGACCCACGCTTCGTCTTTCTCGGTTAGCACCGTGCGCACCTTGCCCGTGCTCGCATCGGCCATCATGAGAGTGTTTGTGTCCTGGCGTCGATTGAGTTGTTGAATGACGACCTCGGTTGAATTCGCCGCCCACTCCATGCGCGGCAGGTAGTTGTTGCGCGCATCACCCGGAACCTCGATCCAGCGTGTTGGACCACCGTTCGCGTCGATCACGCCGACGCGCGCGGCGGAGTTTGTCTCGCCCGCTTTAGGATACGGAAACGCCTGGATTTCAGGATACAGGCCACCGGTGTTGTTGATGAGCAACATCTCCTTGACGCCTTCAGAGTTGAGCTGCCAGTAAGCGATCCGTTTGCTGTCAGGACTCCAGCGAAAGCCGTCGCGGCAAAAGAGTTCTTCTTCGTAAACCCAGTCGAAGGTGCCGTTGATGATGTAGCGCGAGCCGTCAGTCGTGAGCTTCGTGATCTTTCCGTCGCCCATCAGGTTTTCAACGTAGATGTTGTTTTCACGAACGTAACCGACGCGATTTCCGTCAGGTGAAAACTTCGCGAACATCAGTGTCGACGGCTTCGCGTCCGTACCGCCGAGCTTCCTCAGCGTGTTTGCTTTCAGATCGAGCACCCAGTAATCGCCGCGAGTGTTGCTACGCCAGACACGCGCCGTATTTGTGAAGATGAGCATCTTCTGCCCGTCGGCCGTCATGGAAAACTCTTCGACTTCGAGTGGTGACTGCGCGCCGGTCGGGATGAGTTTTTCAGCGGCGACTTTGATCGAACGTTCGCCGGTGTTGACGTCGTAGCGAACGATATCCACCGAACCGCGTTTCGTCTGCGACGGCTCGAGTGCGAGATAGCCGCTGCCGTCCGCCTGCCACTGCACTGGACCAAGCGGTCGCGTGCGATAGGTAAAGATCGAATCGACCGTCAGCAGCGACTGTGGATCTGTGTGTTGTGCGTATACGGGGAGTATTAAAAGAAGAAAAACTGGAACGATAAAAATTCTGCGTCTCATGTTTGTACCTCAAATCAATCTGCGTAAATTCGCGTTAATCCGCGGCTCAGTTTTCCCGTCCGACGAGAGCAGCAATCGCAGCAATCAACTCAGTCTGCTCGATCGGCTTCGCCATGTGCTGCTGGTAACCGGCGTCGAGTGCGCGCTCGCGATCTTTCCTCGACGCGTAACCAGTCAACGCAATCGCAGGAGCCAAACCTCCCTGCTCCTTCGGCCGCGCCCGTATCTTGCGCATCAACTGGTAACCATCTTCATCCGGCATGCCGATGTCGCTGACCATCAAATCCGGCGGCTCGTCCGCAAACACGTTCAGCGCTTCCGCCGCAGACTTCGTCGACGTCACCCTCGCGCCGTAGCGCTTGAGCATCGTCCCGAGCAGTTTGCGTGAATCGTCATCGTCTTCGACGAGCAAAATGTGTATGCCGTCGAGCCTGATCGCGCCCGAGCGGCTTCGACGCCGTTCGACCTCTCGCCTTCGTTCTTCCGCGCGCGCCGGATCCCGGCGCTCCTGCGCGAGTGGTAAATCCACCGTGAAACTCGAGCCGCGTCCGATTCCCTCGCTCTCCGCGCTGATCGTTCCGCCGTGCAGTTCCACCAAGTGTCGCACAACTGCCAGCCC
>DASTQB010000225.1:0-2610 GCA_035761985.1 Pyrinomonadaceae bacterium | reverse complement strand
CGCCGACACAGGGACCAACTCCAACTGCAACTCCGTATCCGACGCCTCAATACGATCCGGCGAGTTACATTCCTCCCGTCAAAACCGGAAAGACAGTAACAGTCAGAGGTGAAAATCTCGCCGACAAAATACAGGCAGCCCAGGATGATCCATCCGTCACCACTGTCAGAATCGAAGGCGGCGGATCCATCGCGAAACAGGTCACGCTTCGCAAGCACACGATCTTCGATAGCTCCACGTACTCCTGTGACATGCAGGGCATTACGGACCAGGGCCAGTTTCTGATTGCTGACGGCGTGAAAGTCGAAGGCACATGGCGAATGCCGCAAGTCCTGCTCGACTATTTCAAACACGGCAAGGGTAGGAACTGGCAAGATCCCTATCTGCAAAAAGTCCAGGCACTCACAGCGGAACAACTTGCAGGCACCGGCACCACGATTCTCGAACCCACGTTCGTCAATGGTCCATATCCGGCGATTGAAGTCTTTCAGGCACTGGGCGACACCATTGGCGCTCACACAGGCTCCGCGCGTGACATCGCCGTGATCGGTTTTCACATTAAAGGCCGGCAGAAGGTTTACGACGGTGGCGTGAGGTCTTCGATTCTTTTTGGCAACTGCGTCAGATGCACCGCGCAGAACAACTATCTCGAAGACACGGGCTCGATCGGCATTCAGTTCGGCGGCTCCGCGCTTGAAAAGAACAACTATTCCGATCGGGGTCTGATCTGGCACAACGTCGCTTCCGGAGTCGCAGCCGCAAACTTCGCCGCAGTCAATTCTGAAAACCTGCTCGTCGTCGAGAACTACGTACGCCGTCCCGGACATCACAATCCGCGGTTTGGCGGCGGCGTTTGCGGCTTCGATCTCGAAACCAATAGCGCGGCGGACCACACCAAAAACATCGGCGTTTTCAATAACCTGTTTGACTACGAAGGCGCGGCGTTTCAGTCTGCGGGCAACGCTTTGTGTTTGCAGGATCCGTATCATGGACCAAACCACGGCAAGGTTACGGCGGCAAACAACATCGCGATCGGCGGCCGCGGTGAGTACTCCCACAACCGTTTCATGTCTAACGGAATCTTTCTTGTTGGACTGAAGAAGTGCGAGATCGTCAATAACTACGTTTTCCGCACCGGACAAAATGCGATACAAGCGTATGCGTTGGACGGGTGCCTGTTCCAGGACAACGACTTCGAATCAACTGGCGGTGGCGGCAATTACACGGTCATGCTGATCAACGTCAACAACTCGACTTTTCGCCGCAACCACTTCCGCTCGAGGCCGGGATTGAACATCAACGTGGCGGCGGGAATCTACGACAAGTGCGGCGTCGGTAACGTGTATGATGACAACCGCGTAGAAGGCAAAGTCGCAAAGAGCGCGCTGGTCTGCCCATAAACGTCGTCTGAAAAGTTTGCGAGAAGCGTGAAGAACGAACTCCCGCCTGACGTTAATCTTTCGCATTACCGCATCCTCTCGAAAATCGGTGCGGGAGGAATGGGCGAGGTCTACTGCGCGCAGGACACGCGGCTCGATCGCAAAGTGGCGCTGAAAATTCTTCCCGCGGAACTCGCGTCAAATCGCGATCGCATGGAGCGCTTCATCCGCGAAGCAAAAGCCGCAGCGGCTTTGAGCCATCCAAACATCGCGCAGATTTTTGAAATCGGTGAACACGACGGCGCTCACTACATCGCCATGGAGTTCATCGACGGCGTCACACTGCGCCACAAGATCCACCGCGAACACACCGATCTGCGGAAGCTGCTTCGATACCTCCAGCACGTAGCCGAAGGACTTGCAAAAGCCCACAGCGCAGGCATCGTCCATCGCGATCTGAAACCAGACAACATCATGGTCACGGTCGATGGCCATGTGAAGATCCTCGATTTCGGTCTTGCCAAACTGATCGAAACGACCACGCCAGACGCGCAAAGCGAAGCACCTACTGCCGTGCTGCACTCAACGCCCGGCGTGATCATGGGAACGGTCGGTTACATGTCGCCCGAGCAGGCCCAGGGCAAAGTTAACGCAATCGATCATCGCTCCGATATCTTTTCGTTTGGATGTGTTCTCTTTGAAGCGATCACAAGACGAAAGCCGTTCGAAGGAAAAGACAATCTCGATTCGCTGCACAGCACTGTGCACGCGCCTACACCGAGCGTGAAGGAGTTGAATCCCGCTGCTCCCGACGATTTACAGCGAATCGTTCGTAGATGTTTGGCGAAAGATCCAGATCGACGTTACCAATCGATCAAGGAAGTCGCGATCGAGTTGGAAGAACTGGGCCAGGAGCTGAGAACAACGTCGACGCACGACGCGCTGCATCACACGGCGGGCAGTCCTGCCGTAAGCGACGCGAGCACGAGAACCGAGGTTTCGCCTGCTACCGGAACGGGCACGGCCGCTCCAACAATCTCTACTTCAGAATTCATCGCAGCAAAGTTCAAGACTCATAAAATCGGTTTCGTCATCGGAGGATCGATCGCCGTCATTCTGGTGGTTATTGGCATCGTCAAGTTTGGCGGCACTCCATTGAGATCAAATTCCTTCTTCGCTCAGCAAAGCTCACCAGTCGCATCGCTGCAGAAGATGATTTTCACGAAGATCC
>DASTQB010000224.1:0-14845 GCA_035761985.1 Pyrinomonadaceae bacterium | reverse complement strand
AAATGTATGCACGTAGCATCTTTCCAAGCGCGGCCGCGCCCGCCTCGTTGGGATGAAAGCTGTCGCGGTAAAAAAGCTGCTGACGAGTGCCATTCGAAGGCAGCAGTGAGCCCCAATCAAAAAAATCCGCGCCTTCCGCGGTCGCGATCTGCCGCAGGCGCGTATTTACTAACTCAAACTGCTCCGGAGAACCTGGAAAACGCGCCTGATCCACCGGCAACAGACCAAGCACGATCACGCGCGTGGCGAGTGATTGCAGTCTTTGTATGAGTTGCGCCTGGTAAGTCGCCAGACGATCGAGATCGATTAGCGGCACGCCCGGACGCTCCTGCAAGAGCTTCAGCCGCACTCGCTGTTTCACCGCATCGATGGACGACTGCTTCGCCTTGCGCCACCACGTCGTGCTGAAGTAGCAACGCGGATCCATCGCCGCGTAACCACGCCACCACCGTGGCACCCACCACGGCCAATCACCGTCCGTCAACATCGCCGGACGGATGATACTTTCCAGACTGCCTCTGAAAATCACGACCAACTCCGGACGCAGTGCACCGATCAGCGGCAGCCAACCGAAGTCGGAGTCGACGGTCTGTCCTTCACACGCGAGGTTCCAGAGCCACAGATCGGAAGCGTGGCGCTGCGCTTCCATGTTTATCAATCCTGCCACGTTGAACTGGATATCGCGATTGAACGACGCCGCATCGACGTGCCGCAAACGAAGCTCGTGTACGTTCAAATTACCATTCGACGCGCGAAGCTGGTTCGCAAGCTCCGTCACATGACTCACTCTCTTCGATCCGACGCCTTCCGTGAGACTGTCGCCGAGAAAAACCCAGTTCCGAGACGCTTCAGACGAACGCACTTTGAAAATTTCGCGAGAGGCGATCGATATCGAATTCATCCACGATCGCTTTTTGGATCTTGCGACTTTGATCGACGGTTTGATCCGTGCCGATCAAATCATCAACAAAGACGTCGAGGGCGTGCGGGTCAATCGTCGCTATCCGCGGTTTCAGATCGTAACGTTCCGCCACACGAAAGGCGGCCGACTCCTTCGGCGCGTGAAACAGGACCTTCTTGCCGGAGGCTAGATACTCAGGGAGCTTCGTGGGCATTGAGTAAAGTGAAATACGTGAGGATCTTTTGGAGAACGCGAGGGGCAGATAGAGCAGATCGGCGGCATTGATTGCGTTGAGACACTCGGAGTGCGATCGGCGAGGCATCAGCTTAACCGCGGATAACGCGGACAGGGCGGATTTGTGCTGCGGGGCTACCTCGCCCATTACCGTGAACGTGATTGGGTTATTGCGACGACGGTTGTGGCGTTCGATTGCTTCTGCGAATGCCAGTACGGCGTCGAAGCGGAAGACGTTGACGTCACCCGCGAGGAAGATCTGGTTTCGATTCTTGGCGCCGTTGGGTTCAGGTGACACGAGGTTTTTACGGACGCCGTTGTGTGCGACGAGCCAGCTCCTGCCAAAGCTTTCCTCGTAGTGTGCTGCCATCTCGCGAGATACCGCGACGCGAACGTTCGCGCGATCGATCACTTCGCGGAGCAGACGTTGACGACCGGGCGAATAAGGGAGTTCGTGAGATTCGTGATGGCCCTGCCAGTCGTCCATAACGTAAACGACGAGGTTCAGTGTCGGGTGTTGTTTGTGCAGGGCAAGTGCCGCAGACAGGATCCATGGAGTAACCGGTACGACAAGCAGGTTCCGGATCGAATGGCGTTGGACCACGTCGCTGAGCTGTCGAGGAGTTTGTGCTGCAGCCTGGAACTGTTGTGCTTTGAGGAAAGGATAGTAAGCGAGCGAGATCTGTTGCGGCAGCCAGCGGGGTCTTGATGGTGAAGGAAGTTTGATCGACTGGCCTCGCACTTTGTCTGCGGCTGGCGAGAGATGGCCTGGATGCGCGGTCCAGAGATGCTCGTCGGGGAAACCGGTGAAAAGATTGTAGAGCGTTTCGCCGAAGCCGCTCGCGTAACCAACGGGGTAATCGGCGATAACCAAAGTAGGGGCCACGGATCTACGCGGATTTTGATACGGATTTAATCGGATCTGACAAGCAAGATAAAAAGCCACGCCAGCGACCGGACCAGGCGCGAGGGAGATCGAAACGCAAGCGTCCGTGACGCAGGCTCGCAAGCTCGCTCAGACACTGGACTGTGGCCCAGAGTGCGATGTGCGCGAGCGCCGCGTGACGGGTTTTGCCCATCGTGATGCTCAGGATTCCGAATCGGGATCGCATAGAGAGATACTGGTGTTGATCTGAAGCTTCGCGGCCGGATGGCGCCTGGTGATGGATGCACTTTGCGGACGGAACGTAGTAGACCTTCCACGTGCGGCTCAGACGATAACCGAGATCGAGATCCTCGCCGGGCGAACTGCCCGCGAAGAACGATGCAAAACCTCCGACTGCGTTGAATGCTTCACGACGCAACGCGCTCGCGCCGCCGCCGATCCACTCGCACGGGATTGGCTCGGTTGCCGAGGTTGGAAATCCGTTGGGAAGCGCGGCGCCGACTAGTCGCCCTGGTTCAAAGCCTCTTGTTCGGCCGTGCAGGATGGTTCGATAGATTCGCCAGAATAAAGTCGGCGTGGCCATCGGCTGATTGACCAGGCGGCCCATCGTTGCGCCCACGTTTGGATCGGTCCAGATCGGCTTGAACAGTTCTTCGGCCCAGAGGAGATCCACTTCCACGTCGTCGTCGATTAGCAGAAGGTTGTCGTACTTTGCATGTTGAATCGCGAAATTGCGCTGTTGCGCGCAGTTTCGTTCCGCATGATGGAAGTAGCGGACGTCCATTCCCGCTTTGGACCAGCACGGATCTTCCGTCACGACCTGCGTTTGCAAATCGTCGCCGCAATGCACGACCACCACTTCCGCGATCGGCACCGTCTGTTTCGAGAGACTCTCCAGACAAAGCCTCAGCAGTTCCGGTCTGCCGACGGTGGCGATGATCGCGGAAATAGTCATGCGACTCGTTTCATCCAGAAACTCGAGGCGTCCTGATTTCCTTTCGGCCAGAGACGCGCTGCATGGTCCGAGTGCTCGAGACGCAGCCAGTAATTGGCAAGCTGCGGAGCAAAGCTTTTGTTAAAGGCCAGAAACGCTTCGAGCAGGTATTGCTCGTTCAGCGCGAGACGACGGTTCAACAACCACTCAGCCGGATAGTCGTGCGGGAAAAAGATGTCGTGCACGTGTATCCACACGCCGGGATTCAGACTCGGCAACACTTCAAGAAACTCGTAACACACGTCGCTTCCAAACTTCACCGTATGACTCGAATCGATGAAGAGAATGTCATTGGCATCGAGACACTGGAAGAAGTCGATCCTGATCTCTTCAATCGGTTTTTCGATCAGTTCAATCTTCAACCCTGCTTCGATAAGCCGTGGTTCAGGATGGGGCTCGATACACGTGAGACTTCCTTTTTTGTTTTGTTCGAGCGCTTTGCTTGCGATGCGCGTTGAAAAACCGCCACCTACCTCAATGATTCGTTGTGGCTGGAGATGACGAATTAGTGAGTAATAGACCGCAGCGTCGAAGCCACTGAAGTAATCGTTGTCAAAATCAAAATTGAGGCCGCGGATCTCGTCGCGATGGGTGATTAAGGTATCGAGAAGCGCGAGTTGATCGTTCCAATTGAAATCAATCGCGGGAAAAGCTCGTCGTCGCGTTGTCTGTTCCCGCGTGATCGAGCGGAAATCCGGGAGAGGCTCGTAGTAATGAATCGGGCGGATGTGATAGCCCCAGCGATCGGAAACATCGGGTTGGCTTTGGGCCAGGAACAAAAGATGGTGCGCGGCACGGCGCGGGACCGTTTTGAACAATGCCAGCGCGGTGCGATCTAGGAAAGAGGCCACAGATTTACGCGGATTTACGCGGATAAAGCCCGGATAAAGGTTTGTTGGACTTGAGCGTGACTGAAGTATTTGCGGCCGGCGTCGAGTGCGCGGCGTCCGAGTGCCAGGCGATGCGCGCGATCGTTCGCTAGACGATCGATCGCGGCGTTTAAATCCGCTGGCGATTCAACTATTTCGGCGACGCCTTCGTTCTCGCGTGCCCAGGCGACGGCGGAGCAATACGACGGTCCATAGATCAAGAGCGGCAACCCAGTCGCCGTGTAGTCCGCGAGCTTGCTCGGAAACGCGAGCTCCATGTTCGCACGATCCGCGGCGTCGAATGACATCGGCACAAACAGCGCATCCGCCTCTTCCCTCAGGCACATGAGCAACTTATCCGCGTCCAGCAATCCGCGAAAATCCGCGTCCTCTATTCGTTGTGGCCCAAACACGATAAGTCGACCACTGACCGTCTTCAGCGCCGCTTGCAGCGCGTGTAGTGCTTCAACATACCCCTGAGAGTTAATCGTTCCCGCGAAGGCCATCGTAAACGGCCGATCATTCCGCGCCGGCGGCTCCGTAAATTCGCGACAGTCGCGCGCCCTGCTCGGATAGATGACTTCCGCGCGTTCACCGTAACGTTCGCTATACGCGCGGGCCATCGCAGGCGAAACACAGAAGCGCGACTTCGCCTGACGGTAAACACCCGCAAACTGCTCGTCAAGCCAACTCCGAAAAGCGGGCGCGATATCGGCTACGCGGGGCCAGTCGTCATGGACCATCAGGTGCAACGGAACGTTCTTAGCCCTCGCAACACCTGCCGCCGCGAGCCACCCAAAACCATGGGCCACCGTCAACACACCTTCATACGCACGACCGTTCAAGGATTGCGCAATCCTGATCCCGCGACGCGTTCCCGCCTGTGAAAACCACGCGACCGCATACGGATGAAACCGCGTGTTAAGCCAGCGGGGTTTTGCAACCGGATGAGCTACGTAGTTTACGTTTGGAAGCCGCCGTTTCGGCTCAGACGGCGCTGCGGTTTCAATTACCATCAACCGTTCCGGCGGGTAATCCGACAACAACCGGTACAACAGGGCCGATCCGTGATACGACGCCTCCACCGGCACGTCACCCACGTACAGCAAGTTTGTAAACGTCACGCATCCAATCCGCGGTCAACTGCATTCCCGCTTCAAGACTGTAAGAATTCGTGTGGTCCAAGTCGCGCACAGACTTCGACGTGTCAACACGCTTCAGCTTCGTCGTGAGGATCTCGCTCTCCTGGTAATGCACCAGCCTTCGATCAGCGCCTGTGACTTTAAGCACGACGTCCGAAAGTTCTTCGATCGTGTGCAGATCGTTGCCGCCGATGTTGTACGTCTCACCGGCGCGGAAGTTGTTGCTGATGTTTGCAACTGTTCGCACCGTGTCGGCGAGATATGTTGACGTCCGCGAATGCCCGCGAAAGACGGTCCAGGGCAGATTGTGAAGCGCGCAGTAAAGAAATCGGCAGTTCACCGAACGATAAGGGCTGTAATACTCGCCTGGTCCATAGGTGTTGAATAAACGCACGACGACCGTCTCCGCGCCGTACTGCAACGCCGAGTTCCGGATCTGCATTTCGTTTACCCACTTCGTCATCGCGTAGTCGTTCAACTGTTTGATCTCATACTCGTCCATCACCGTTTCGACCATCAGATCGGGCCAGTCGCCGTAAACTTCCGACGAGGAAAAGTGAATAAGCCGAAACTTCAGGCGCTCCTGAAGGCGGATCATGTTCTTCGTGCCGATCGCGTTCGTGCGCCAGAGCGTTTCGTAGAAGTCTTCACCGTTCCAGCGCCCGAATTCGGCGGCGCAATGATAGACGTAGTCGAATGGACCACAACGTTCGAAGACGCGTTCCAGTTGACGAAAGTCGCCGACGTCACAACGTGCGTAGAGCGGGAGTTCGACGTCGGTGCGCAGGCTGAAACCGATCTCGTCGGCCTGGTGCTGGAGGTCGCAAGAGACGACGTGATGGCCGCGATTGCGAAGTTCGGTGATGAGGCCGGCGCCGACTGTTCCGAGGCCGCCGGTGACCAGGATTTTCATGATTAGAAAAGGATTTGCATGATTAAGAGAAAAAGTTGAGCCAGCGCGGGATGTCGTCGGGTTCGAGGGTTTGGGCGTTGGCTTTGATGATGCGATCGATCGACTTCGCACGGCGTGCGTGAGTCGTGTTGTTCCAGAGCAGGCCGGTGTTTGGGTTGTAGGCTCTGAACCTGTGAACTTGTCGGAAGCCTGATGCCGCGCGTCGATAATCCTCGACTTCGAAATCGTGAATCACGACCCACGGGCGATGCGGCGCCCGCTTAGCGACTTCGCGGATCGTGCATACACGTTGATCGCTGGTTTGTGAATCGTCGATCAGGATCAGATCGAAGGCTTCGAGATCCAGAGTTGAAACTGAATCCGAGATCTCGCCGTTGACGAGGTGGAGTGTCCAGCGTGCGTCGTTCTTCGCGGTCTCATGAATCGTCTCGGCCCACGCAGCATCGTTTTCCACTGATTCGAGCCGCGCGAGGTGCGGAAACACTGCAGTGTTTAGAAACGTGAGCGTGCTGTAGCGGCCGCAGCCAAACTCGAGCACGTTTCGCACCTCGCGAATGCGGGCGAGGCCGATAAGGATCGGGACGTGCGTCGCGTAGCAATTCTCCGCGCGCGGTGTTGAGAAATACTTCGCGCAACGACGCAACGGCGCAGGCACAAAAGGCCGGATTGTGCTCTTTATGTTCAGGATACTCTTTGCACCTTTGCGCGCGTGAAATCCATCGCACGCGCCCGCAACCCGACGACACCGAACCAGCCATCGAGCTTGCGCCCGCCGTAAACTTCCGTCTCCGCAACTTCAAACTGAAACGTGCGGGGCACCATCTCGATCAGCCCTCGCGCCATGTCTTTCAAGTGAATCTCCAGCTGATAGGCTCCGGGCAACAACGGTAACGACTCGATTCTGAATCCGAGTTCGCTGATCTCGCCGGCGGGCAGCGATGCGGTCGTGATGAAGTCTTTCAGATCGAGACCAGTCAAACGTCGCGATTCGATCGTCAGTATCGAAACGTAAAGCCCCGGATCTCTGATCTCCGTTTTCGGAATGAACCGGACCTTGACCTGCACCGGATCGAAAGTCTTGATCACTGGACCAGCAACAGATTCGATCTCGACCGATGTCACAGAGAACGTGTTTGTTTCCACGGATTCAGCCGACGGTTGCTGAGAATTGATTCGCGCAAGGTATCGATCGACAGTCGCGTCGATCTCTCCGTGACCGACGACTTTTCCCTGCTCGATAATCAACGCCTGCTTACAGATACTCCGCACTGCCGACATGTTGTGACTCACGAAGAGAATCGTTCGGCCATGCTTTCCGATCTCGCGCATCTTCTCGAAGCACTTCTTCTGAAACTGCGCATCGCCGACCGCAAGCACTTCATCCACCAGCAACACTTCCGTCTCAAGATGCGCCGCGACGCCAAACGCGAGCCGCACGTACATTCCGCTCGAGTAACGTTTGACCGGCGTGTCGAGAAACTTTTCTACCTCTGCGAACGCGACGATCTCGTCAAACTTGCGATCGATTTCGGCTTTGCGCATGCCGAGTATGGCGCCGTTGAGATAGATGTTTTCGCGGCCGGTGAGCTCTGAGTGAAAGCCTGTGCCGACTTCGAGCAACGAGCCGACACGGCCGAAGATGTCTGCGCGGCCACGCGTCGGTGCGGTGATGCGCGAGAGAATCTTGAGCAGCGTGCTCTTCCCTGCACCGTTGAGTCCGATGATGCCGACAACGTCGCCGCGATCGATCTCGAACGACACGTCGTCGAGTGCCCAGATCTGACCGTTTTGGTTTTGGAGACGCCGGAACGGGTTGGAGATGGCTTCGCGCAGCGTCCGGTAACGCTCGGGCGATCCGATCCGATATCGCTTGCTGAGGTGCTCGCAGCGAATAGCGAGGCTAGACATAGGACCGATAGGACGGATAGGTCTTATAGGACCTATTTTTACGCACCCTTCGCTTCGTATTTCTGTGTGTAATAGGTCTGATAGTAGTAATAATCGTGCGACTGGAGATTCACGTTGTTCAGAACGACGCCGAAGATCTTCGCACCCACGTCGTTCAGCAACTGCTTCGATCGACGCACGATGTGCCGCGAGCTTCTGCCGCCATGGACCACCAGCAACACACCGTCAACCATCGTCGAGATCAAAACGCCGTCAGTGAACGAACTGACTGGCGGCGAGTCGACCACCACGTGCGAATAATTCGCCTGAAGCGCAGCCAGCAAACGTCGCATCTGATCCGATCCGAGCAGCTCAGCGGGATTCGGCGGGATCGGTCCCGACGTCAAAACACTCAAGCCACTTGCTTCATCCGTCGAGATCATCGCGAGCATCTCGTCTTCTGAAACATCAGACGACAGGATCGAGCTGAGACCTTCGTTTCGGTGCGTCGCGAAGATCGACTGAAGACGCGGGCGACGCATGTCAGCGTCGATGATCACGACGCTTGCGCCAGTCTGCGCCAAACTGATCGCCGTGTTGACCGCAGTCGTAGTCTTTCCTTCACCCGGCAAACTCGACGTCACCAGCAAAGACTTCGGCGCGCGGCCCGCAGTCGACAGCAAAACCGACGTGCGCAGGTGCCGATACGCTTCGGCGAGGGGCGAACGGCCATCGACATTAATCAACAACTCCGTGTGCCCGGCGCCGTTTCCGTTACCGTTCTGTTTCTGCAAAGCCGTCGTGCCGGGCAACACGCGGCGACGCGCAGCACTGCCAACCGAGGGAATCACCGCGAGCGCAGGCAGGTGCAACATGCGCTCGACTTCTTCTGTCGAGTGCACCGTGTCGTCGAGGTATTCGAGAAAGAGCGCAAGGCCGAGGCCGAGACCAATCGAAAGGAAGAACGCGGCGATGATCGTGCGTGTGCGGTTTGGTCCAACCGGACTATCGGGCGTGAGCGCGTAATCGACGATCGAGATGTTGTTTGGCTTGCCCGCAAGCACCACGTCGTTCTCTTTCGCACCCTGGAGCAGACCGTTGAGCAGCGACTTGTTTGTTTCAATCTCCTGCTGAATGATGCGGTAGTTGATCGCGGCTTCGTTTTGCGAAAGCGTTTGCGCGCGCTGTTGTTCGAACGCACGACGCAACGACTGCTCGCGTTCGACCGTCTGCTGGTAACGAGTGTGCAGGTTCGTCAGCAACGTTTGCGACTTACGGCTGCGCAGATCTTTCAACTGGCGATCGAGCTCGGCGAGCTGCTGGTCTACTTCCTTCACTTCCGGCGCTTCTTCAGTCGCATCGACGAGCAACAACGCGCGTTTCTGTCGAAGCTCGACGAGCTTTGCTTCGATCTCGTTGGTTTGTCGCGCGCCGTCGTCTGCAAGCGCCGAAGCGGCGTCAGGAGCTTTCGCCGCGTTGTATGCGGCTTCCGCGGTCTTGCGATCGTTCTCGGCTTCGAGCAGTTGGCGATTGAGTCCGGCAAGCCGCTCGACGACGGTGTTCTGGTTTGGATCGAGCGAGATGATCTGATTGTTCTTCGCGTAATTGACGAGCCGTTCTTCAGCGGTGCGAATCTGTTGCTGCAACTCGGCAATTCGTTTCTGAAGGAAAGCGCCGGTCGTGCTGTTTGCTTCGGTCCGCTTTTCGAGATTTGAGAAAACGTACGTCTCTGCGATCGCGTTCACGACTTTTGAGGTCACTTGCGGATCGGTGTGCGTGTACTTGATGTCGATCAGGCGCGTTTCTTTGTAGTAGCCACGAGTCTCTTTTACAGGTTCGACTTTCAGCCCGCCGAGGATTGTGTTGACGTACGGCGCAAGACGTTTTGCTTCGTTGAGATCTTCACGGGCCGTGGCTTGGGCCACGGTGGTTGTGAGTGGCAACTGATCAGGCGGTTTCGAGGCGTCGGTTTGCGGGTCGCTTCCTACGCCCATCATGCGACGCAGCGTTTGCCAGGTTGATTGTCGCTGATTGCTTTTGAAGAAATCGGGGTTGTGTTCGAGATCGAGAGTTCTGACGACACGGCGCATCAGTCCCTGGCTGACGAGGATCTGGAGCTGCGTGTTGAAGTAGATGGGATCGTCGCTTGGTCCATACAGCGGCCGTGGATTGTTGACGACCGAGCCGGCATCTTCGAGATCGACCTGAACGCGCGCCTGGGCTTCGTAGAAGTCGGGCTTGCGCGCGACGTAGACGATGGCCAGCATCGTGATCAGGGCGACGACGCCTGCGACGAGCCACAGGCGTTTGCGGATGGCGCGCCAGTAGTCGAGGAGGTGTGCGTCGTTGTCAGCGTTTGGATCGACGCCGTAGTTGTAGGATTGCGGCGGATCGATCGGACGATCGAGATCAAGCGCAGCGCTGCGCTTTACAAGCTCATTGGATGATTTCATGGGAGTTAATAGGTCCTATAGGACCTATACGACCTATAGGACCTATAAAAGATCATGGCACGACCCGAACCGGAAGCTGCCCGACGCCAGGCACAACGCCCTGGATCAGGCTCCGCAGAAAGCTCTTCCCCGCCGAGGTCGGCACGTCGATGATGTCATTGGGCGCAAGCGCCAGATCCTCAGAACGCTTCTTCTCGATCGCATAAAGATCAACCGTGATCTCTTTCCTGATCGTCGTTCCCGGTTCCTGACGCAAGACGCGAATCTTGTCTTTTCGAGTGTCCTGCTTGAGACCACCAGCCATCGCGATCGCACGCGTCAACGTAATCGGCTCTCGCAGCGGAATCGTCAACGGCATGAAAACGTTACCAACCACGTAGATCTGATCAGCTTCAGGAAGCGTCACGATGTCGCCCGGTTCGAGATATGGATTTGACTTCGGATCCCCTTGCAGCACATCGCTCAGCTTGTAACTCGAAAACGCTGCTGTATCACTTTCATCTGCTTGTTTGCAGGGCGAGGATGAGGTTGAGTGGACGATGTTGATCGTCTGGCCCGCACGCGTCGAGGGGCCCTTCGCGTACGTGAGTAGTTCGAGTAGTCGAATGCGCCGCTGTAACTGAAACCGGCTCTGATCATTGACGGCGCCAATGATTGCCACCTGTCGAGCCTGGTACTCTTTAATAAAAACATCAACCTGAAGGTTCTTGTAATAACGTGCGTAACGCGTCGAGATCTCTTTCGCGAGTTCGCCCTCGGTGAGACATGCGGCTTTGATTTCACTTTCGATCAGCGGCATGCGGATCATGCCGTTCCCTTCCACTCGCACGGCGTCACGCGAGAGCTGCGGCCGGTTGTAAATGCGTATATCGAGCACGTCACCCGGCCCGATGCGATAACGATCATCGGCCTGCGCCGTGAATAACAGTGTCATTCCGATCAGTAAGTGCAGCATCGTCGTTTAACTCTTCCCCGAAATCCCGATCCGCCGCGAAAGCAACGCCTCGCGCATGTGGTTCGGATGTGCCAGGTTCAAAACCGTGTTACTCAACAGCACGAGCAACTCCTCATGTTCTCGTCTAAACAGCCCGGTCAGCGGCTGCTCGCCTATCTTCGTGACGACCCCTTCTCTCACCCACTGCCAGAACTGCGTCTGCGTCGTCCAGAACTGTTTCCGATCGCGGCAGACGACCAGCGCCGTCTTTTTCTTCTTCTTTTTCTTTTTGGTTTGCGTCATGTGAATACACGTCTGCCCTTGCGTAGCTAGTGGAAACAGCCACACAGGTACCCCGAAGGGAAGCCTCTCTTGCGAGGCAGCAGCAAGTTGTCAAAAAGGCAGACGAACACACACTCCCGCACCCTCGCAATGCCTGCGAATTCGACGGGTGTTTGACTCAGCTACTGAGGGAAGTGTGGGATCGGAATTGGTTGTTTCGACGTTAGGTAGTTCTTTAAAAAGCACCATTGTCTCAGTGAATCACTGACGGCGACGCATGTCGGGGAAGCTCCGCGCAATCCAAAGGACCCAAATTGAAGTGCGATCGAGAGACTAATTAGATTGATCGTATGATGTCAAGTTTTTAATTCGGCAAAATTATTGGTTCACGGAAGCTGATCGACCATCTCGCACCAAAGATGGCCGACTGTTATATGCACCTCCTGTATTCTTGAAGTTCGTTTTGACGGCACTGCAACCACGATGTCGCACATCGGACCCAGCGGTTCGGGAGTCGCGCCCGTCAACGCGATAGTTTTACAACCAACTTCTTTCGCGGCTTCCACCGCGCGCAAAACGTTTTTCGACTTTCCACTCGTGCTGATCGCAATCAGCACGTCGTCCGCTTGCGCCAGAGCTTTGACTTGCCGGGCAAACACTTCTTCGTATCCGAGATCGTTGCTGACGGCAGTTAATGCAGACGTGTCCGTGGTGAGTGCAATCCCCGGCCACGAACGCCTCTGCTTCTCGTACCAACCGACAAGCTCCGCAGCGATGTGTTGCGCATCGGCAGCGCTGCCGCCGTTGCCGCAGAGCAGAATCTTCCTGCCACTCGTCAGAGCGTCGCAGATCATCTGTCCGGATTGTTGTATGACGGGAATATGAGAGGCGATTACCTTCTGGATCGTTTCGAGGTGTTCTTGAAGCGAGTTAGTCAGAAGTTGCACGCGGTGAAGTTACCACAGATCTTGACAGATGCACACAGATAAATCCGCGTGCATCCGTGTTCATCCGCGGCCAATTTGCTATCATGCAGCGCCATTACTCACGGTATGAACCAGAACAATCAAACGCCGATGCTGCGGCAGTACCAGGAACTGAAGCAGCAACATCCCGGGACACTGCTGTTTTTTCGTCTCGGCGATTTCTACGAACTGTTTTTTGACGACGCACTCACCGGTTCGCGCGAACTGCAAATCACACTCACCGCGCGTCATAAAGAGAGTGGCAATCCCGTGCCCATGTGTGGCGTGCCGCATCACTCGGCTGCGAATTACATCGCGCGACTGGTGCGTAAAGGTTATCGCGTCGCGATCTGCGAGCAGACGGAAGAAGCAGGCAAGACGAAGAAACTCGTGCGACGTGAAGTCGTGCGGATCGTTACGCCTGGAACGCCGATAGATCCGCAGTTGCTCGAAGCGCGCGAGCCCGTGTTTCTTGCTGCGATTTGCAGCGCAGGTGAAACGATCGGCGCCGCGTTTTTGGATATTTCAACTGGCGAGTTTCGTGTGACGCAGGAGAGCGGGCGCGATTCATGGACGCGAATTCGTGCGGCGCTGGAGTCGTATGCGCCACGAGAGTTGTTGTTTCCTGCATCGCTTGGGCCGCTCATTAAGAGCAGCCTGCTCGGTAAAGTCCAAACTGCAACGTTGCCGCTTGCGTCGGGCTCACACGCGGATCAGAACGCGGATCGATCGCCGGAGTTTGGGTTCGATGCGACGCTGACGCCGGTTGAAGACTGGCAGTGGCAAAAAGACGATTGCGAAACGCTGCTCATCGATCATTTCAAAGTGCGCACACTCGACGGCTATGGCCTCGCTCGCAAAGACGAAGCTGTGCGCGCTGCCGGCGCTTGCCTGCGTTACGCGCGCGACACGCAACGCGCTGCTGCCGCGCACGTCACCGATCTCGTCTACTTCGAACCGCAGGATCATCTCGTACTCGACAGCGTTACGGTGCGAAATCTCGAACTCGTCGAATCGCTGGCGGGTGGAAGCGGGCGGTCGTTGTTGCAAGTGATCGACGAAACGGTGACGGGCATGGGTGCGCGACTGCTGCGCGCCTGGTTGCTGCGTCCGTGTGTTAAGCGAGGCGAAGTCGAAGCGCGCCTTGCAGCCGTGCAGGATCTGTTTGCCTCGCAGGTGCGTCGCGACAAGCTGCGCGCGTTGTTGAAAGAAGTTTCGGATCTCGAACGTGTGATCGGTCGCATCAGTCTTGGATCCGCCACGCCGCGCGATCTCGTCGCGATGTTGCGCTCGCTCAACCAGGTGCCGGCGATCCGCGAAGTCTTGCGCGGCTTCGATGCTTCTTTGCTGGAGGTGCTGGTCGAAAACACAGACGAGTTGCCGGACATCCGCGATCTAATTGCACGTGCGATCAGCGACGATCCGCCAATTAAGCTTTCCGACGGCGACACGATTCGCGAAGGTTACTCGCCGGAACTCGACGAGCTGCGTTCCACCAGCCGTAACGCAAAGCAGATCATCGCCACACTCGAAGCGACCGAACGCAGCCGCAGCGGCATAAACAATCTCCGCATTCGCTTCAACGGCGTGTTCGGATACTTCATCGAAGTCTCCAAGTCGCACCTGACGAAAGTCCCGGTCGAGTACGAACGCCGCCAGACGCTCGCGAACGCCGAACGATTCACAACGCCGGAGTTGCGCGACTGGGAGAAGAAAGTTCTCGGCGCCGAAGAACGCATCGTTCAACTCGAGACAGAGCTTTTCACCGATGTGTGCCGGCAGATCGCCGCGGAAACGAAACGTATTCAGATGACTGCACGCGCGCTCGCCGCTGTTGACGTGCTCGCTTCTTCTGCGGAGACAGCCGCGCGCCGCCGCTACTCGCGGCCGGTTCTACACGACGGCGACGAACTCGAGATCGTGCAGGGACGCCATCCGGTGATCGAAGCGTTTACCGACGAGCCGTTCGTGCCGAACAGTATCTACCTCAACAACTCCACGGATCGTCTGCTCATCATCACTGGCCCAAACATGGGCGGCAAGAGCACTGTCCTCCGCCAGACCGCGATCATCTGCATACTCGCGCAAACAGGATGCTTCGTTCCGGCTGAACGCGCGCGGTTGCCGTTGCTCGATCGGATCTGGACCAGGGTTGGCGCGTCAGACGATCTCACGCGCGGGCGTTCGACGTTCATGGTGGAGATGACTGAAACGGCAGCGATCCTGCACAGCGCAACGCCGCGTTCGCTCGTGTTGCTGGACGAGATTGGACGCGGGACGGCGACGTTTGATGGCCTCTCGATCGCCTGGGCCGTGGCAGAGTACCTGCACGACTCAGCAGAGCATGCAGCGAAGACTCTGTTCGCAACTCACTATCACGAACTG
>DASTQB010000223.1:0-10047 GCA_035761985.1 Pyrinomonadaceae bacterium | reverse complement strand
GGTGATCGTGATCGAGTCGGGCGTTTCTTGAAGGGTCCAGCGCGGCGTTTGCCAGTCGTCTTTGGCGATGGCCCATGAGTGATCTTTGGCCGGAATTGGCTTCGTGAATGATGCGCGAACGCGGATTAAGTCGGGAGCGAGAATGCTGAGGCGGACTTGAGAGTTGTCGGCGCAGTGAAAGGTGACGTGCGTTGCGCTTCGTTCAAAGCGGGTGATTGGGCCGATCTTTTCGAGAGGGGTGATGTCCTGGGCACTTGCGCTTCCTAGAAACGCCAGGATGATGAAAAGTTTTTTCATGACAGGATTACAGGATTATCGGATTTACAGGATTAGGCGGGCGGCGCCGAGCAGGCCCGCGTCGTCGCCACACTTCGCTCGCTCGATTTTTACGCGGGCGGCGAGTAGTGGAAACGCACGCTCCTCGATTTGCTGGTGCATGTGCTTCGCAAACAGGTCCCAGCCGTTCACCACGCCGCCGCCGATCACGATCATCTCGGGGTTGAGTATGTTGATTAAGTTTGCGAGGCCGATGCCGAGGTAAACGCCCATGCGCCGGAAGATCTCGAGCGCGAGTTCGTCACCCGCTTGCCCTGCGGCGAAGATCGTTTCCGCAGTGAGCTCTTCCTTGCCCTGCAACACCGAGTCGGGATAACGCGGCCGTGCCTCGCGCGTCATGCGAACGATCGCCGTCGCCGACGCAAACACTTCGAGACATCCACGACTGCCGCAGGTACACGCAACGCCGCCGAAAGGATCGACACACATGTGACCGATCTCGGCAGCAGCACCGTCCACGCCACGCCACAACTTGCCGTCGAGAATTATTCCACCACCCACGCCCGTTCCCAGTGTGACGCAGATGATCGTCTTGCAGCCGATGGCAGCGCCGCGCCACATCTCGCCGACGGCTGCTGCGTTTGCATCGTTTTCGAGGATCGCGGGAAGACCGAGCCGTTGCGTCAAAGCAGCGGCGAGGCGAAACCCGTCAAGACACGGAAGATTCGGCGCCTTCACGACCGCGCCTTCCTCAACGTTCACGGTTCCTGGTACGACGATCGACACCGCCGAAATCTGCTCCGCATGCGTGCTTTGCTGCTGGCATTCATGAACTGCGGAAACAATCGCGTCGACGATTGCGGCGGGATCGGAACCCTGCGGTGTGTTTTGTTTGAAACGAAACTGAATTTGGCCCTGGCGATCGACAGTCGCAGCGCGGAGATGCGTGCCGCCCAGGTCGGCGGCGAAGATCAGACCAGTTGTGGGTGTGGTGGTCATTTCACTCGTGCTGCATAGCGGTCAAAGACGACTTTCGGAGTTTCGACGTTTCTTCCTTTTTCAATACTCATCGCGAGCCGGATGAACTGTGCCATGGACCACGCGAGTGGTGTGGCTGAACCTGTCCCTGCGCCAAAGCGGAGACCTGCGCGGGGACTGTGTTTCAGATCCCAAACCTGTTCGGGGATCATTAACCCATCATTCGCGAAACCAGCCATCGTGTCGAGACGCTTCCGCGCATTAGCCAGATCGCCGGCTGCAATTTCGTATTCACCACGTTCGCCGGTGAGCAATGTCCAGAGACGCCCGACGCCGGTGCGCGCGTCGTAATTGTCGCCCGTGGGTGTTTCGCCGTACGCATCGTGGTTGTAGCGATACCAGGCTTCTCCGGACGGTGTTTGGATCTTGATCATCTCGTCGACGAGCTTGAGAGAATCGCGGATCAATTGATCGTTTGGGCTCTTAACACCGAGACGCACTAACTCGAGGAAACCTGCGTCGACGACCTTGCGTTCGTCCACGGCGAGGCTGCTGCTGTTGATCTGAATCTTTACGCCGTCGTTCGGATTGTCGTTTTCGGTAATGCGCAGGTAATAGGGATTTCGCGTGTGGCCGCTGCTGGTGGCCGTCCAGCGATCGACGTTCGCCGCCCACTTGTCTGCCGTGTCGAGATAAGTATTTGCGGCAGTGGCATCGCCATTCAACTTCGCGATTTCGGCGGCGCAAACAAGTCCGGCGATCTGGGCGGCTATCGTGGCCGGCGAGTAGCCCGGCTTTTCTTCCCAACGATCCTGATCGGTGCGCGGCCCATGTTTGAGAATGTAATCAGCCGCGGGCTTGATGTGTTTGAGCCACGACTCTCGATCATTGCGCTCCAGTTGATACGCAAGCACAAGAGGCAAACCAACCTGGTCCATCTGCAAGCCACCGCCGATCGGGCGTCCATCGATCCACGAATTCTGCGGAAAGCTTCCATCTGATTTCTGCTGCACTTTGAACAGGTAATCGAGCAACCGGCCTGCTGTAGCCCGATCGCCGATTGCGTCAAACGCCGTCGCAACGTGATAGAGATCGCGTGACCAAACAGCGTGGTATCCGCTGACTGTTGGTTCGTTGGCGTTTGGCCCGCCACCCCACGGCGTCGAAGGTGAAGCGATCGACGCGCCGCTAACAGTCTTGTCCTCGAGCGCTTTCAGGACCATCGCGGCCATGTTGAACTGTCGCTGATGCTTTGGAATGCGCGGAAGCGTCTTGCCGTATGTGTGCCATCCGGCTTCGTAGTCAGCTTTGATTCCGTCGAACCCTCTGGCGAGAGAGGCGCGCGCAGCCTCCGCCGCCGCTGACTTTGTTTCACCAAACCCGAGCACCAGCGTGCACTTATTCCCGCCAAGTGCCGCCGTCTGGACCACATTGCCCTTTGTGCCCTCGTTAACGTTGGCGAACCCACAACTCGATCTCAAAGCAGACGCGATCTTCCCGTCCTCAGCTAACAACACATCACCGTCAGCGGAACCCGAATCGTGCCAGCCGCTGTTGTTGAGCGACGGATCGAAATAGACGTGCAGTTTGGCGGCGGTTTGAGGCTTGAAATCGACATCGATCAGTACGGTATTGCTCGAGGGATCGGTCACATACGTTTTCGTGATCGTATACTGGCCGCTCTTTGCGGTATTGACCTGTCTGAACGTGAGCGAGTTTTGATTCGGAACCTCGAGACGATGAACAGTGTCCTCGATTTCACTCTCGACCTTCCCACCGATCGCAACCTGAAACTGCAGCATCTGCACGTTCGGCACATCGAGTGTCGGATAAAACACTTCCGTCATCACACCATTCGCAAGCGTGAACCACACTTTCGAGTTTGACGACGTCGAAGTTCCAAACCCATTCTTCGCAGCCGTGAGCCAGTGCGCATCCGGATCCGCCTGCCATCCGCGCGATCCGCGTACAAAAAACTTGTATCCCCACGCGTCCAACGACAATTCCGGCAACCCATCCGCGGATCCTGAGAAAGGTCTACTCGAGAAGTTGATCGCGACGAGCACTTCCTCATTCTCGTGCTGCCGCACAAACGTCACCACGCGCGACTCATCCGAATTGCTCAGCCACTTCAGGCTCCCGCGCCGCAAGGCGACATTCGACCGCCGGAAGTCCATCATCTTCTTATAAAACTTTCTAAACTCCGGACGTCGCTCGCCGATGGGCCAGAAGATCGGCAACTTCTCGAAAAGCGCGGGCGCTCCCGATTCGGTCGTGTCACCAACCTCCATCCCGTTGTAGATCATCGGCACGCCATCGAGCGTAAACACGAACGCCGAAGCCGCGAGCGCCGCAGGCTCCCCAAAACGCGCGATCGCACGTCGCTCATCGTGGTTGTCGGAAAAGCGCATGTGAAGCGCGCCGCGTGGCCACGTCTTCACTTCCTTCTCCCACTCGTCACGCAGAGCAGAAGCTTGAGCGCGTCCCTGCAACACCTGCGTCAACGCACTGTGCAGCGGCCACGAGTAATCGACATCGAAAGCCGAAACCATCAACTCCGCTTTGTGTGCCTCAGCCAGCCACACGACGTCGGGTTTCACCTGGTCCACCTCGCGACGAGCGTTTTCCCAGAAGTCAGTCGGCACCTCACCCGCGACGTCGCAACGAAATCCGTCAAGATCAAACTCCCGGATCCAGTACTTCAGCATGTCGGTCATGTAACGACGCAACTGCTGGTTGTCGTAGTTCAACGCTGCGATGTCGTACCAGTCATGCGGATAAGTGATCTTTCCCTGCGCATCACGTTTGTAGAATTCCGGATGCTTCATCACCACGCTGTCCCACGAAGTGTGATTGGCGACGATGTCGATGATCACCTTCATACCGCGCGCGTGCGCTTCGCGAACGAGCCGTTTCAGATCGTTAGCGGTCCCGTAATCAGGATTGATCGCGTAGTAATCACGGACCGCGTAAGGACTGCCGATAGTTCCCTTCTTCTTCTCCTGCCCGATCGGATGAATCGGCATCAACCACAGAATCGTCACGCCAAGATCTTTGAGTTCATCAAGCCGCGCGGTGATCGCGTTGAAGTTTCCTTCCTTCGAGAACGCACGCGGATAAATCTCATAGATCACACCATCACGCACCCAGTCGCGCACAGGCCGCGCCGTCTGCTGAGACAAACTCGTCCCGGCAAGAACCAGCAGCACCAGAATCGTTCCGAAAATCCGTCTAATCCGCGGCATGAAGATCACGCACTCCCAAAACGGTCACCGCTGCTATCAACAAACTGATACCACCCAGCACAACTGCATTCCTCGGATCTCCAACCAGCAAGTTGTTGAAGATGTTTGGCACGATGAGCGACATCACGATCTGCGGAATCACGATGAAGAGATTGAAGACGCCCATGTAAACGCCCATCCGCGCCGGCGGCACGGCGGTCGAAAGCATCACGTAAGGCATCGACAAGATCGACGCCCACGCTATTCCGACACCGGCCATACTCAAAAACAACATCCACTGATTCGTTATCAAAAAGACGGAGATCAGCCCGATGCCACCACACACGAGCGCGATGATGTGTACAGTCTTGCGGCTGGTTTTTCTCGCTAACCACGGCAGCAGGAACGCGATTAAAAAGCAGACGACGTTGTAGACGGCAAAACATAGACCACCCCACTCCACCGCCTCCGCAAAACGTGGCGACGTTTCATCGGGAGCAAGAAACACGTGACGCGCGATAGCAAGCGTGAAAAACTGCCACATGCAGGGCAAGGCAAACCACGTGAAGAACTGGACCACGGCGAGCTGCTTCATCGTCGGCGGCATCTGCGCGAGAGCAGAAAAGATCTCTTTGAAACCATTGAGAACTCCTTTCGTTTCCCGCCTCATGCGATGAAATGCTTCGATGTCTTCCGGCGGGTACTCTTTTGAAGATATGACCGTCCAAAGTACTGCCAGCAGAAAAACGACCGCGCCGATCTTGAAAGAGTAATCGACTGAAAGCGGAATACCGGTGGCCATCACTCCGACAACCCCGAGCGCCGTGAACAGGTAAGGCAAAGCGTTCGCAAGTGTCTGGCCGATGCCGATGAAGAAACTCTGCATCACGAAACCGAGCGTGCGTTGCTCTTCGGGAAGTTTGTCGGCGACAAACGCGCGAAACGGTTCCATGGTGATGTTGATGCTCGCATCGAGGATCCAAAGCAGGCCCGCAGCCATCCAGACGGCGGATGAATTCGGCATGATGAACAACGCAGCACTGGCGAGAATCGCACCAATGAGGAAATACGGACGGCGACGACCGAGACGGTTCCACGTGCGATCGCTCATCGAACCGATGATCGGCTGGATGAGAAGACCGGTGATTGGACCAGCAAGCCAGAGATACGGAAGCGAGCTTTCCTCGGCGTGCAGGTACTTGTAGATCGGGCTCATGTTTGCGATTTGCAAACCCCACCCAAACTGAATTCCGAGGAACCCGAAACTCATGTTCCAGATCTGCCAAAAGCTCAAGCGTGGCTTCTGCATAAGATTTTCCTTAGACAGGATTTCAGGATGTAAAAGATTTACATGTTAATCCTTGTAATCTTGTTAATCCTGTACAAAGATCGCCGCTGATCGCTTAGGTAAAGTCACTTTCAACTTCCTATCACGAACAGTTGCTGTCGCTGATCCGAGCCGATCTCTCAACGCGCCATCGCTAATCCTCAACGGTAAAAGATCGAATTCAATATCCGCGTCATCCGTGGCGTTATTAATTACAACCACAACGGCTTCCGTTGAACCAATCCGCGCGTACGCATACTGCTGCTCAGACACATGAAGGTTCACGAGCCCACCAGTTCTCAACGCCCCAAGCTGACGCCTCAGTGTCGTCAACTTCCGAATGTACTCAAACACCTCCTGCTCATCTTTCGTACGTCCCGCAGCCGTGAACGCATTGCGTTTATCACCCGGAAAGCCACCCGGAAAATCAGCGCGCGTCGTCGGCTCGTCTCCGCCTTCCATCGCAAGCTCGTCGCCATAGTAAAGCTGCGGCACGCCACGCGTGGTCAAGACAAAAGCATTCGCGAGCTTGAGCCCATCAATCGTCGCGCCTTTCTCACTCATGAAACGACCGTCGTCATGACCGCCGAGTAGTGTGACGAGGATGTCGGAGTTGGTATACAGGTAATCCTTCGCGAGCGTTTTCGGGATCGCATCAAGCGGCTTGCCTTCCGCGAATGCGTGTCGAATCGGATAAAACAACGGGAAATCGAGTAGCGAATCAAGACCTGAATCCACACCGTCGAAACGCACTACGCCGCCCTGGAAAAACGAAGTATGGACCACATCGCCATCCTTCACCTCACCTACGACTTTGAACTTCGGAAACTCGCGCTTCAACGCCATGGTCCATTGACGCCAGAAAGAATTGGGCACGTACTGCCACGTGTCCATGCGAATTCCGTCGATGCCGGTCGTGCCGATCCACCACAAAGTGTTTTGAATCAGGTAACGAGCAACTTCCGGATTGTCCTGGTTCAAGTCAGGCAGGAAATCGAGAAACCAGCCTTGCATCGTCTCGTCCTTTAAACGCCGGACCGGGCGCGGATCGTGCAGCACCCACGTTTGAAACGAATTCTTCAAGTGGCCCTTCTGCGTACCGTTGAACCACTCAGGCGTCGGCGGATCGTCAACCCACGGGTGATATGGACCAGTGTGGTTCATCACCTGGTCCTGGATGATCTTCATTCCCATGCGATGCGCGGCCTGGACGAGCTCGCGCACCTTCGCATGCGTTCCGAAGTGTTCGTCGACGCCGTAGAAATCCTGCGGGTTGTAACCGTGAAATCCAGTGCTCGGTTTGTCTTCCTTCAGCTCGATGTGGTTCAAACGATCGTAGTTGTCGTACCAGGGCGTAAGCCAGATCGCGGTGACGCCGAGATCTTTCAGGTACGGGAGGCGATCGATCACGCCCTGAAGATCGCCGCCGTGATAGTAAAACTTGTTCTTCCGATCGTAGAGCCCGCGTGACTGCGGCGGATCGTTGTTTGACGGATCGCCGTCGGCAAAGCGATCGAGCATGATCAGGTACATCACGTCGTCGCGCGAGAAGCCCTGAAACATTCCGACCTCATTCAGCCGTTCGACGATTTCGAATTCAGCACGCGCGGAGCCGCGCGGGGTCGTGATTAAGAGCGCGCGCTTTCCCGGTGCCGCGTCGTTATCGATTCCAATGTCGACAAACAGGTAAGTGCCCGTCTCGTTGCTTCTCGCGGATCCGATACCGAAACCTGGTCCAATTGGTTCAACGCGAGCGTTCTGCAGGTTTTTGCCGCGGATCATCAGGCGCACTGGATTGATCTGGCTCCGTGGCCACCAGCTTGGAGGATCTACTTTGAGGACTTGCGGCGCCTGGGCCGCAGCAAAGACAGAACACAGATTAACGCAGATCAATAAGAGCAGGATTCGGCCATAGAGGGTTGTAAGGCGTTTGAGGCGCGAAGAGATCGTGTCGGTGAGAGCGCCTGATTGAAATCTCCAGGTCCAGTTGCCTTCAGTGCTGTTTGGCAGGTTCATGCGTGCTTCAGTTCCTAGTCCGAGAAGGTCCTGCACCGGGATGATTGCTGTGTTTGCCACTGACGCGAGCACAGTGCGGATGAAGTCCCAGTGAATCTCTTTTCCATCGGTGTTCAGGTAGTCCATGCAAAATTTCCGCTCGCGCTCGATCTGTTCGGCGGTGCGAGTCGAGCCTTCACCCGCAACGCTCTCGAACCAGCCGACGGTCGTGTCGTTATCGTGAGTGCCCGTGTAAGCGACAACATTCGGAACGTAGTTGTGTGGTAGATCGATGTTGTTCGCGTCGCTGCCAAAACCGAATTGCAGGATGCGCATACCCGGGAAACCAAACTCCTCGCGCAACTCAACAACGTCCGGCGTGATTACGCCGAGATCTTCGGCGATGAGCGGCAGCTCGCCGAGCTTTTTGCGGATCGCGGTGAACAATTCCCTGCCCGGCGCAGCGACCCATTGGCCGCGTTCGGCGGTTTTGTCGCCGCCGGGTATCTCCCAGCACGCAGCGAATCCGCGGAAGTGGTCCACACGTGCTATGTCGACCACTGTCAGCGTCGCACGCACGCGCTCGATCCACCATTTGAAGCCGTCACTCTGCATGCGCTCCCAGTTATAAAGAGGATTGCCCCAGAGCTGTCCGGTCTTGCTGAAATAATCCGGCGGAACGCCGGCGACGACGATCGGTTTACCGTTTTTGTCTAACTTGAACTGTTCGGGGTTGGTCCAGACATCAGCCGAATCATGGGCCACGAAGATCGGCAAATCGCCGACAATCTTCACGCCACGCTCGTTTGCATAACGCTTCAACGCAAACCACTGCCGGAAGAAAAGAAACTGGTAGAACATGTGCGCTTCGATCTCTTCACGAAGCTCGTCGCGTGCGCGGTCGAGTGCCGCAGGCGTGCGACGGACGAGTGCCGGTCCCCACTCGTGCCATGCGATCCCGCCGTGTGCATCTTTGAGCGCGCGGAAGAGCGCGTAATCGTCGAGCCAGTTCGCGTGTTGCTGTGCAAACGTTTCAAAGGCGCTACGCAGCGCCGTGTCGGTGGTCTTCGTATAACGATCGTAAGCACGGCGCAGCAGATCGTCTTTGCTCTCCTGCGGGGCAGCACCGTCCAGCAGTCCTTCTTTTACTAACTGTTCGGGACTGACCAGCCGCGTGTTACCCGCGAACGCCGAGAAACATGCGTAAGGTGAATCACCATAACCCGTTGGTCCAAGCGGCAACACCTGCCACAGCTTCTGACCCGCAGCGACGAGGAAATCGACAAACTTGTACGCCTCCGGCCCGAGATCGCCAGTGCCGTACGGCCCCGGCAAAGAAGTCGGATGCAGCAAAACCCCACTCACTCTGGTGACAGGATTTACATGATCTTTAAGATTTACAGAATTTTCTTTACTCAATTTGAAACCTTTAGAGCGATTGCAGTTTGCGGCGGAAGATTAATCACGACCTCACCACCAACCACGCGCCCATCCGCGGCTCCGATCAGCGGCATCAGCGTCACCCCATCCTTTAAACCAATCGCACCCGCGGGAATCGTCACGCTCTTCCTCTGATTCTGCCGATTTAGACCGATGATCACGGATTCCTTATCCTGTCGCCGCGCGAAAACGTAAGCATCGTCATCATAGAAAAGATCGATCGTACGCCCGGATCGAAGCGCCGCCTGCTCGCGTCTTAATCGAATCCACGCGCGCGTCCAGTCAAACATATCTCGCTCTTTCGCCGTCCGTCCTTCATTTGTAAAAGCACGCGCTGGAAAGAACCGGCGGTTGTCAGGATCTTCCCCTCCCTCCATCGCGATCTCTTCGCCCGCGTAAAGCTGCGGAGTCCCGCGCACGCTCAAAACGAAAGCGACGTGCATCATCGCACCCGCAGTCGTGGCACCTTCCAACGACATAAACCGCGTCGTGTCGTGATTGTTTGCCAGCACCGTGACTTTCGAAGGATCGGGATATAGCGCGTCGTACTTCAGTTGATCGCGAAGGAAACGCACCGGCGCCTTATTTGTAAAGACGAGCAACGACGCGTTCCACAAAGCAAAATCGAAAACTGAATCGAGCGTCGTGTCGATGCCGTCCCAGCCCTTATGACCGCCGATGAAAAACGCAGTGTGCGCCGAATCGCGCTCAAACACCTCGCCAACCATCCACATGCGCGGGTACTGTCGATCGAGCGCAATCGAGAGATCGCGAATGAAGAAACGCGGCATGTACTGGATCGTGTCC
>DASTQB010000222.1:0-21937 GCA_035761985.1 Pyrinomonadaceae bacterium | reverse complement strand
GACCCGAGCCCCGTGACGCCAGGACCACTTCATACCGCGCGAGCTCGTAAAACGCACTGAACAAGACACGAATTTTCATGACGCCACCTCTCGTTGAATCAGCGCCTGTCCCTCGAGTGCAGCAAGAAAGTTGAGCGTGTGCGCGCGTGCAGTTGCTCCGGCTATCTGAAACTCACGGCTGATCTCCTCAACAAGACCGTCCAACGATCGTCGCTGTTCGATCCCGCGCCAGATGAGCGCACCGCTCTTGTTTGAACTGAACACTCGTCCCTTGCCCGTGTGCAGGATCACGATTCCATCCGCGTGAAGGGAAGCAGTTGCTTCGGGGCTTACTGAAAAATTGATTTGGTTCATCATTGCTGTTTGATCCTCCTGCTCAATCGACAGTCAGGAAGATAACTGCGCGGAGAATTTTTAAACACACTGATAACCTTAGAAATCAGGCAGTGAGTTTCCGTAGTCGGGAGATAACCCAAAAGAGGTATGCGGAGTTCTGGCTTAGGCTGGCCTTTGGCCGAAAGTCTTCCAAGCCTGCTCGCTGCGGCTTCGCCCGCAGAAGGCATTTAAGTTTTCGGTTCCGGCTTCGCCGCCGGATGTAAAGCTAGTTGGGCTTAAGAATGGATTTTAGACGTTCCGGCCAACTCGGGACGTGGCCGTCCGAAAACGCGAGGCGACCGGGAACGACGAGGGTAATGAGCGTGCCCGAACCCGGAGAGCTGGTTAACGTGAATTTACCCCCGATGCGTTCGGCGCGCTCTTTCATGCCACGCAACCCGAAATGACCTGCCTTGCCTTTGTCTACCACTTCGGCGTCGATGCCTACGCCGTTGTCGCTGATGGCCAGAGTGAGATCGTGCGTGTATTCGAGTGTTATCTCTAAACGTTCAGCGCTGGAGTGTGCACACGAGTTTCGAATCGCCTCGTAACCGATCCGGTAGACTTCATCGCGAACAACCGGATGGATCTGTTTGAAGTTTCCGTTTATTGAAAACGAGATCTCGACATTACCCTCTCTGCCACACTCATCGACCGCACGGTGAAGCGCCTGGGCCAGATCGTTCTTTTCCGTGGGTGATGATCGCAGAGAGAGAAGCGCGGCGCGTCCTTCGTCCGTAGCGCGCGCAAGCCACGTCGACAACTGTTCCATTGCTCGAACCATGCGCGTGTGATCGTGAGAGTTTTTCAAAGCGTGATCTGCAACCATCTTGCTTCCCTGGACCGTTTGCAGGAAGGTGTCGTGCAGTTCACGTGCAACGCGTGTGCGCTCGGCGAGACGTTCGTCGAAGCGGGCGCTGAGCATGCGGGAAATCTGTGCTACTCGCAAACGATAGATGAAGAACACCAGCAGGATTCCGAGTGCAACCATCAGTGCGAGGAACCAGCGTGTTTGGTAGAAGTAAGGTTGTTGCGTGACGCTAAAAACCACTCCCTGCCGGTCCCAGATGCCATGACGATTGGTGGCGCGAATACGCAGTGCATGTGTACCGACCGGGATGTTGCTGTAGATCGCTTTCGCGTTCGGTCCGGCGTCGAGCCATTCCGAATCGACACTGTCGAGGCGGTATTGCAGACGAATTTTTTCCGGCGCTGAGATTTCAACGGCGGCGAAATCGATCTCGACGTGATTCGTTCCCGGCGGCAGTACAACTTCACTCGTAGCGGGTTGTTTATTCCGGCCGATGGTGACGTCTTTCAGGTAAATCGAAGGCTTCGCATTCGTGACCGGCAAGCGACGAGGATCGATCATGGCCAAACCTTGTGCGGTAGCAGCCCAGACTTTGCCGTCAAGACTCACCGCCATACTCTTACCGGGGCTGTTTGCCTCCGCGACACTTAGACCATCCGGCTTTGAGAACGATTCATATTCAAGCGGCTCATCGTGCGGCCGCGATCGCACGAATGTGCCAAGCGCGAATCTAAAAATAGCTTCGCCGCGGAACCATAATTCACCCTGATCGGTTTCTACCATGTCGTGAAGTGCGCGTAGTTCTGAAATCCTGTAGACGCGACCTTTGTCGATGCGCAGACTTACCAAATCCTCCCCAACATAAACGAAGAAGCCGCCGTCACGATCGTCTCCATAAGGAATGACTAAACCTTCCGGGGTTGAAGTGAACTTCTCAAAACGATCGCCGACCAGCCGATCGACTCCTTCTCCACTTCCGACCCAGATGCCTCCCGCTCGATCTTCGAATACTCTCATGAGCAAAATCGCTGAGAGCCCGTCAGCCTTCGTGTGAGAGCGAAATTGTCCATTCTGCAGCCTGCTTAAGCCGCCATGCGTAGCGAACCAAACGGAACCATCTCGCGCGGCGACGATGCTGACCACTCGTTCATCGATTAGCCCCTGGTCCTTTGAATATTGAGTAAAGGTGCCGTTGTGATAACGAAAAGCGCCGCCGCCCCACGTTCCGATCCACAGATCGCGATTCGCATCTTCGGCGATGGACCAGACGCAGGTGTTCAGCAGGCCGTCTTTTTCGGTGAAGGTTTGAAAACGTGTTCCATCAAAACGCGAGAGGCCGCCGCAATTAGCGCCCGTCCAAACGGATCCGTCTTGCGCTCCGATCACGGTCATCAGCACGTTGTTCGGTAGTCCATCCTCAGTTGTGAACATGCGGACCGCACGCTCTTTGAATTTATACAGTCCGTCTCCATTTGTCCCGACCCACAAGTTGCCATCGCGATCGCCGTAGAGAGATCGTACTTGCATGTCGGGAGCCACTAACTCAAGACCTGTGGCTGTTGCGCGAAACAGACCCTTTTTCGTTCCGATCCAAATGGTCCCTTGCGAGTCCTCGTACGCGCGAAATGCGCCATGCTCGTTAGTCTTCAGGTGCTCGAGTCGACCGCCGGTCTCGCGTGTCACTCCCTTCGCCGTGCAGTACCAGGTGTTGCCGCGACTATCTCTTATAACGTGAAAGATCTCGTTTTCCTTTACTCCCAGTTGGGTGGCGAGATCAGGGCGAGACACGATGTCTGAGCCGTTCAGCTCGATGAAGCCGTCCTTGTTGATCACCAGAAGATTTCCATCGGGAGCCTCTTCGATGTAGCGCGTGAGGACGCGTGGCCCAACGGGTGTGAATCGATCGCCTTCATAACGAAACATTCCGCCGGAGGTTGCTATCCACATCACACCATTCCTGGTGAAGCGAATGAAGGTAACGTCGTTCTCCTTGCCGGAACCAGGATGGTAGTAAGTTTCATTAAGTGTGAACTGATTGAAACTGGATGGACGTATGCGTCTTAGATTTTGAAGACCGCCAACCCAGAGATCTCCGTCGGGGCCAACTGCGACGGTCCACGTGTTTGGTTTGTTGAAGAGGTGGAAATTTTTTCCGTCGAAGCGGGCGAGGTCTATGCCGTTGGTGACCAGCCAAAGGAAGCCGTCCTGTGTTTGGACCATTCGGTCTACCACGGAGCCGGTAAGACCGTTGTCGGTGTTGAAATGAGTGCTTATGAAACTGCTCGCTGGTTGGTTTGGATCAAGCGCGTGCGCAGAGACACTTAACCAGAGGGTGGCGAGTATCAGGCAACCGAGCTTTTTGACGATGTTCTCCACAGGGCTGAACGATCAGAGCGGCAGCAACCCGCGGCGGACGGCAATCGTAACGGCATGCGTCCGATCGTTTGCGCCGAGTTTGTCGACGATGTTCTTGATATGGAAGTTGACAGTGTTTTCGGAAATTGAGAGTCGATCGGCTATCTGCTTGTTCTTGTAACCGTCGCGAATGAGTTGCAGCACTTCGAGCTCGCGAGCGGTTAGATCTTCTTCGCCCAGATGTTCTGCGATCAGGGCCGCGACTGCCGGTGGGACCTGGCGTTTGCCGGCGTGAACGGATCGGATCACGGCGAGCAGGTCGTCCTGTGGCATGCTTTTGAGAACGTAGCCTGCCGCTCCCGAACGCAATGCACGTTGGATCTCGCCGTCGCTGTCGGAAGACGAAAGCATGATGATACGTGCATCGGGAAACTCTCCGCGGATTGCGACCAGGATGTCGGTGCCGTTGGTGCCGGGAAGGCGAAGATCCATGAGAGTGATGTCAGGCCGGTGACGGCGAAACTCGGCAATCGCCTCGACGCCGTTGGAGGCTTGTGCGATCAAGACCATGTCGGGTTCGGTTTCGATGATCGTGGCGAGGCCCTGTCGAAAGACGGGATGATCTTCGACACTCAGGATGCGGATCTGGTTGCTGGGCGACAAACGTGCTTCTCCGGGTTTGGCGCAGCAGTGTAAAGGATGTGTGGGTGGTTAGCTAGTGTTTTGGGAGAGGCATCGCGCACGCGAGTAACGCCTGTAACAAACAGAGAAGAACGGTTATTTTGATGCGACGTGTCGAAATCGCCGTGCGTCGTCCGTCATAGTAACGAACGTGTTTTGACCACGAAGAGGAGAACGAGAAGATGCTCTATGCCTTATTGATTTATGAGAAACCCGACGACTTCGCGCGGCGCGTTTCGTCCGTTGAGTCGGAAGCATACACGGCCGCATGGCGCGCGTATCACCGTGCCATGCTCGACGCCGGGATCTTCGTCGGTGGCAGACCTCTGGACACGCCCGAAACAGCGACGACTGTGCGTTTGCGCGAGGGCAAGAGTGAGATCCAGGATGGGCCGTATGCCAACACGAAGGAGCAGTTGGGCGGGTTTACCCTGCTCGAACTGCCTTCGCTGGATGCCGCATTGGAATGGGCGGCAAGATGTCCGGCCGCTTCCTACGGCACCGTGGAAGTGCGCCCGATAGCCGTCGAACTGGAGCCACGCGTCACCGTTGCAAGCTAGAACTGATGAGCCGGCACAGCGCGCGGTCGAGGCCGTAGCGCGCGAGTCCTACGGACGCCTCGTGGCCCTCCTCGCAACGCGCACGCACGATGTCGCAGGCGCTGAAGACGCGTTGGGCGACGCGCTGGTGTCAGCATTGACGACGTGGCCTCGCGACGGTATTCCGAAGAATCCGCAAGGTTGGCTGTTAACGGCTGCGCGGAACCGCCTGATGGACCATGCGCGACACCAGCAGGTACACGAACACAGCACTCCGACTTTAAAACTGATGACGCGCGAGTTTGATGAGACGGCAGATCCCGATAGGTGGCCCGACGAGCGTCTCAAGCTTCTGTTCGTGTGTGCGCATCCGGCAATCGATCCAAACATACACACGCCGCTCATGCTGCAAACAGTGCTCGGGCTCGATGCGGTGGCGATTGGACGGGCGTTACTCGTTGCGCCGAAGACGATAGGGCAACGACTCGTTCGTGCGAAGACGAAGATCCGGCAAGCGCGAATCGCGTTTGAGATTCCGACGGCGGATCAGATTCCCGCGCGCCTCGAAGCAGTGCTGAAAGCAATCTACGCTGCGTACGGAAACAGTTGGGAGGACGCGAGTGGTGCCGATCAACGCATCCCGGAACTCGGTCAGGAGGCAATCTGGCTTGCGCGCGTATTGCGTGAGCAGCTTCCGGAAGATCCGGAAATCCGCGGTCTGCTCGCGCTAATGCTTTATTGTGAGGCGCGACGTCCGGCGCGTCGCAGTGCTGAGGGCAGGTTCGTGCCGCTCTCCGATCAGGATCCGAAAGACTGGTCCATGCCCATGATCGAAGAAGCGGAACGTGAACTCACCGCCGCTTTTCAAATGCGCCGACCAGGTAGATTTCAGATAGAAGCTGCCATCCAATCAGTCCACGCTGAACGTGCTCACACAGATCGCACTGACTCTGCTGCCATTGCTGCGTTCTACGATCAACTCGTGCAACTCGCGCCTTCCATTGGAGGTGCCGTCGCGCGCGCCGCGGCGCACGCCGAAGTTCGTGGACCGGAAGCAGGGCTGACTCTCCTTGATCAGATCGACTCGCACGCCGTGATTTCCTACCAACCGTATTGGGCCGTTCGCGCGCACTTGCTGCGACAACTTGACCGTCCGCAAGCCGCTGCTGAGGCGTACGACCGCGCTATTGGACTCAGCGAGGATCCCGCCGTCCGTACTTTCCTGACTGAACGTCGGAATAGTTTGACGCTTCAGTAACAACTGTAGGGGTGGCCGTCCGTGGCCTGCCGAGTCTTATCTCCCACCATTTCTTAGTTCCACGCTGGGGCGGCCACGGAGGCCCCTACAAAGGCCGCTGTCGGAGCCTTTTGATCGGGCAAAGCCGTCGGCCCTGTAGAAATAAGATCATCTCGCCCGTCACTACTATGAGAAATCAACTAAGGAGTGAAAAACATGTGTCCTTTATGCATGACAAACGCAGTGCTCGTTGTTGCAGGCGCTACTTCGGGTGCCGGCGTGCTCGGTTACGTGGCGCTGAAGGTCCGGGCTTTGCGGCGGAAGAAACAAAGACAAGGAGAGAAACGTGAAGCAGAATAACGGGAAAGAGAATGTCGTAATGAAGCCGCCGCCGGTTGTACCCGCGGAAGAGTGGGAGGCTGCGCGTCAGCAGCTTCTCGTGAAGGAAAAAGCTTTGACCCGCGCGCGTGACGCGCTCGCCGCCGAGCGCCGGCGAATGCCATGGCTGGCGGTGACGACGAATTACGAGTTCGAAGGACCGGGCGGCAAAGTGAGTCTGCTCGATCTGTTCGAAGGCAGGCGTCAGTTGATCGTCTACCGTGCGTTCTTCGAGCCAGGTGTGTTTGGTTGGCCCGAGCATGCGTGCCGCGGCTGTTCGTTTGTCGCCGACCAGGTTGCACATCTCGCGCATCTGAACGCGCGCAACACGACGCTCGCGTTTGCTTCGCGCGCGCCGCAGCCTGACATCGAGCGCGTGAAGGCGCGGATGGGTTGGCAGATGCCGTGGTACACGATCACGGACAGCTTCGATAAAGACTTTGGCGTGGACGAGTGGCACGGCACGAATGCATTCATCCGCGACGGCGAAAGTATTTTTCGAACCTACTTCATCAACAACCGCGGTGATGAGCAGATGGGTAACACGTGGAACTATCTCGACATCACTGCGCTCGGCCGGCAGGAAGAGTGGGAAGACTCGCCGGAGGGTTATCCGCAGACGCCGCCGTACAAATGGTGGAACTGGCACGACAACTACGACGCCGAGGCCTCACCGAATCCGAAGTGGGTGCAGATTTCCGCTGCTGGAGAAGCTGCGTTCCGAAAAAGCGACGTGCGTTGAAGCACTATTCAACGCACGTCTTCCGCCGGAATCAAGGGTTAAGCAAATTGGCCCACCCGAAGCAATGGTCTGCTTATGGATGTCGACGTGGCGCAGACGAGCCGTCTGCGCCTCCGGACATGTCGTGCCGCCAGGTTCGCATAGTTACCAGGTCGGGATGGTCCACGCGAAATCCCTGCGTTATGTAGCAGTCCCAACATACGGGAGAGTGCGTTTGAAGCACCAGTGGGAGTTTCTCCAGATCAACTTGATTCCAGGTCAGCAATGCTCCATCACTGTTTAGGAGAGCAGGCCGGTGGTCAAGCCATTGAAGTTCTGGAAAATGTTTTCTGCAATAGACGCATTTCTTGTTGCGATACCATCGCATTAGCACGCCGCTAACTAGACATTTCTCGGGCGCTACGTCGAGATCCATCAAACACTCTTGCCCGCACTGCTTCTTGATGGGCCAACGCGAGCAGTCTTTCAGTCGAATGTCAGGAAATCCCGCAGCTGAAGTCAGCGAGGTATATAACGAGTCGACCTCAACGACTGCTGGGTTCTTAGTTTCCGGACAGGTAACAACTCTTAGGCCTCGATATCTGGAGAAAGACCGAACAAGCCAACGTATGCCGAACCAGAGAGCCGCAGCTATCGCTATCAGGGCTATCAATGAGCCTACTGCGGTGTTCATTTTGACCCCCTTCCTCGAATCGACGTTGTGTGTTCGGGCTCGCTCCTCCTGCGATCTGTTTGATCTCAGCGCGAAGCCAGCTACTTAACGCATGGTCTGCGCTCCGCCATCTTTGGCGATCTGCACTGCCAAAGCGCAAAGAACATGCCACTGCGTTGCTCTTATTTACTGGGAGATACGGGGCTCGCGAAGGCGGGTGTGTGAGTAATATCGCGCATCCGATGGGGAAAGTCCGCACTTCGGCTTGCTCTTAGTCCACGGCGGGCTTTTGCCAGGATGGTTGTTTTTGACATCGGCTTAGACTGGCCCACGGCTTGCGGGTTTATCCAGAGTGAGCGGAGGCCGAGGTAAATCATGGAAAAGAATTATTACTACACAACTGAAGTGCAATGGACCGGAGAGCGACACGGCGACTTGCGCGCGCCGGTGCTGCCGAGTCTGAAAGTCGACGCACCGCCTGAATTCAAAGGCCACGCAGGTGTTTGGACGCCTGAGCATCTCTTTGTAGCAGCAGTAAATTCGTGTTTTATGACAACGTTTTTGGCTATCGCGGAAAACTCGAAGTTGGAGTTTGTCAGTTTCAGTGCTGCTGCGAAGGGAAAACTTGAAAACGTCGCGGGGCAGGGTTTTGTAATGACGGAGATTACACTGCGGCCGAAGCTTGTTCTAAGGAATGCCCGCGACGCAGAGCGCGCGTCTCGAATACTTGGCAAGGCTGAGAAGAATTGTCTTATTTCGAATTCGATCAAGGCAAAGACTAATCTGGAGCCGCAGATCGAAGTCGCAACCGCGGTTGCAGGGACGTGACTACGTGTTCGCGAACCGAGTAAGATGGCCTTGATAGGGCGCTACGGATCGCTGCATTAAGGTTGATCTGTGCGGGCGATATTCGGAACTCGACTAGGAGAGGTCGGATTCGACGCGTTCACCATGGGTCACTCTGCGATCCAACCACTGCGCGGTTATGTTCGAGTCACTGAAAGAGACAATTCTGAGGCCGCTTTTGCGTTGAGCAGAAGGAAATTAATGTTATGACGCCGCAGTGCGAAGTCGAGGTCGCTTTACGGGAATCCCTTGCCTGAGCTAAAGCCGACACCCATACACGGGGCCTCATCGGTTGCCGCTTTGTCAATTGGAAGGTTAATGCAAAGGTCTGTTGTTTCCTCTTCCTTTCCCGGGGTCGCTCTAACGAGACTAAACTTTTCACCGGCGTCGATTTGAAAGGCGTCAAACACCATATCGAAATCAGGGTCGTCACCTGTCTCACGTTCGTTGAAAAAATAGATCTCGTACTTAGCCCGATTCGTCAGCGGATACGGCAGAACGTCACACCCATTTATCCGTAGATATACGGATTCTCCATCGTTCAGGGGGCCGATGTTCGTGGCCATCACTTTAGCGACATGGCCAAATTTTTTGCCGTTCAACGGTCCACCCTCACCGACAAAAGTAGCGTTGGTTCGTTGATACGTGTAGAACGTTCCGTGTTTGACTTTCATTTTTGCTGTGAATTTTCTATCGGTTTTAGGCAGTTCCCTGCGGTAGCCGTCCGGCCCCTCTAAATCGATCAGCCAACGAAAGTCAAGCGCATCGCCGGTATTGGCTTCGCGGTTAAAATTGTCTCCAAGAAAGAAATTAACATTGCTCGGCTTACCTTTGATACCGACTTCCAGATCGCGAATGTCGGCAGGTACATGCCCGTCCCCTATTGTGTAAATTTGAGAACATTCCTCTGCCGTCGCAATCTTTTCCGCCACAATAATCCTCATTTTATGTGTGTCGGTATGACCGCGATGAAAAGCCACGCGCGCTTCCGTGCCCTTATAACCGAAGATTAGCATCCCTGTGAAAATGAGCTTTACGCCAAAAACGGCAGGGTCTGGCTTGGTCCCAATGGGCCAATGCCCGGTTGCTTGAATAGCCATGGCATGGTATGAGTCATAACGGTTGTTGACGCTATGAGCGTTATCATCGCTGCTCGTAGCGGCCATTGTGCATTGGCGAGCTAAGTGGTTAGTTCCGATAGCAGCGGCGGCTGCGACTCCCAGTTGTTTCAGGTACTCGCGCCTGTTCATTTCGATCATCGGGTTCTCTCTCTCTCTCTCTGTCTTTGCTAATTTACGACGCCACCCACAGCAAGGATGCAGCCCTGGGTCTTGTCTATGGAAATCCGTTTCCAGCCCCAAGGCTGGCGCCCATACATGGGGCCTCGTCACTTCCTCGAGATACTAGTTGCCGGTAACATAACTCCGGCGTCGGGGTATTCGGCCCTTTATTAACCAGCTGTAAGTCAAATTTATAGAGTTCTCCGTTCTTGATGCCGTCAAAGACCATGGGAAAATCGCTATCTGTGCAGCTATCGCAAGTATTCAGAAAATAAATTTCGTACTTCGAAGGGTTTTGCATCTCCACTTCTGTGCCACCGACTTTCAGCGTAAAAATCTCTGAACCCGCCAACGCAACGTCACAGGCCATGAATCTTGCAACGCTAAATTCCGTGTTCATTAAAGAGCCCACCTCGGCCCTAAAGGTCGAATTAGTTCGGTGATAGGTGAAAAAACGTCCGGACTCAACATAGAGCTTCTTGTTGAATCCCTTGTCTTCAGTTCTTTCGAAGTCCTTGTTGCAAAAAGTTTCGGGGCCTTCCAGATCCAGCAACCAGCGGAAATCCTTATTGTGCCAGTCTTTTCGATTGAAATTGTCAGGATCTAAACTAAAGAACTGTACATCGTCCGCATGGCCGGGAGGACTGGTCAGCTCAATTTTCGAAGGAATGTCACGTTCTTTAGCACTGAATATCTGTTTACACGGTTCTCGCTCAAAAACAAGGATTTCCAGTTGGTGATGGTCGCTGCCGGCGTGGAACACAACTCGCGCCTGCCTTCCTTTGTAAGTAAAGATCATCATTCCGGCGAAGATTATTCGGATCCCCGGGTTCTCAACAGGCGGGGGCGAATTGGTCCAAGGCCAAGATCTTGCTTTTAACCTGGGAGGCACTCTGGGACTCGCGTTTGAAACTAATGATAGGTCATTTTGAAACAGACCTGCGCCGAGCATTCCGGCCGCTCCTAATCCCAACTGTCGAAGATGTTCACGCCGCCCAATCTTCACGATTGTTTCGCCTCTTTCTCAAAAAGCCGCTTCGCCACCGATCAAAACGAACGCGGCCCAGCCGTATTTCGACTGTGGGTTCCGTAGAGCTTCCAACTGTGCGCCTCGCAGCGCCTCAACAGTGGAAACCCGACCTTGCTTGCGATGTTTATGGAAGCTGATCATAAAATTCGCAGTTTCATCAGATTCCACTGGCCACAGGCTCGCTACCACCAGCGGCACACCGGCGGCGATAAAGGGTCGTGCTAAACCGATCGCTCCTTCGCCTCGATAAGTCTTCTCGACTCCGGTCTGACAAGCTGAGAGCACGACAAGGCGCGCCCGCGTCAACTTCATGCGATAAATATCTGCCGCCGTTATGTATGCACTTGAGGGGTGATGCATTTCACTTCGCTCCGCGGCCAGCAAAAGTTTTGACAACAGCGGTGACTTATCGTCGGGCACGGCATGTGTAGCGAAGTGAATAACGTCCGCTTCCGTCAGAGCAGATCTCACCCGCGATACGATGGCAGCGTCACCCGTCAGCGGAGTACCACCATAAAGTGTTGCGATCTGTTCCGCCTCCCGCTTTGCAGAGGGAAGATCGGGTAAATCAGCGAAGTGTTTTCGATCGAACCGCGGATTGCCAACTATCAATAATTTCTCTGCAGGAAACGGCTGCCTCAGCTTTGCATTTTCCGACGTGGTAATGAATACGGTTGCGCTCGGTGCTATTTGCAACGTGTAATCTTCGATCAAATATTTCCCGGTATCCGGAGAAACGAGCGAAGGGAATGGAAGGAAAGATAGTTTGTCATCAGGAATAATGCAGACTCGACGGTTCTTCGTCAGGTAAGCTTCAGCAGGTTCGATTAATGCCGCGTACAGCTTTTTCGCTTGGCGCGTGACGGCGTCCCTGTCGGGAGAGGCGCTCGTCAGAAGCGCCAAATACCGTTCGGTTTCCTTGTTCAGCTCGTCTCGGGTGATTGTTGTCGCAACAGGATTGATTGAGTTTCTTGTGATCACCCAAATCACTGTCTTATCACGCAGCACCGAGTATTCGAGTAACTGCGTGTGCTCCGGCACCCGGTTCTGAATTTCTTTGGCGCTCAAAGCCGGTGTGACCGAGGTGAGCTTCAACTCCGGATTTTCCTCGCCACCCGAAAAGTGCGCACCGTTAGTCATGAGATCATGCAGCGAACGTGCTCTGGATAATTCCGCGAAATCGAGTGCCTTAACACCGTCATTATTTCTTGAATAGGCGAAATCGATAGCTAAGTCGTACGCGTCCTGCTCGGTGTCGAAAAATTTATTTCGAAAACGTTCTTCCGCGATCTTTTCGCGGTGTTGTTCAAACCAGTAGAGCATCGAGTCCAGTTCGGCTTGGGCTGCGGCGTTATCATTCAACTGCATCAACGCCAACATCTTTCCTTTGTGAACCGGGTATCGATAGATGTCCATACCCAGCTGCGTATAAAGAGAAAGGGCGGTGTCAAACGAAGCGATTGCCTTTTGCGCCTCGCCCGTTTCTCGATACAACCTGCCCAGGTTCATCGCCGCATGGGCGAATACGTTCGTACGCATCCGCTCGTCGGTGATCTTCTGGCCTTCTGCACGAGCCAACTCGCTGCTCGTCATCGCGTCCGCGAACCTGCCGAGATGTTCCTGGAGCAGGGCCAGGCGATCGTATGAGCGTGAGGCTTGCAGGTGGAGGTCGGCTGTGATTGCCAGTCGCAGGGCTTCTCTTTCAAATAGGAGCGCTGATGTGGGTAATCCAAGAAGATAAAAATCGAGGGAAGCTTCGTGATAAAAGGGCCAGGTGATCTTGGGGTCGAATGGTAGTTCTTCCGCTAGCCGCAGGGCGCGCGACGTGGCCTGTAACGATTCATGGTAGTCGCCCAAGAGCAACTGCACGGACGTATCGGCCAGCAAGCATCGAACAGAGTTTGCGTTATCGTGGATCTGCTGAGATAACGCCAATGATTCACTCGAGCGCTCTAATGCTTTTGAAAACTCGCTCTTACTCGTAAGTGCATCCCCCTGGGCCAGCAACGACTGAGCAAGCATCGACTTGTAGTTCTTTACACGAAATTGCTCAGACAGCGGTTGGAAGATTTGCAGAGCCTTTTCTGGTTCCTGGCGGCGAAGATAACAATAGCCAATGAATGCGTTGACAAACATGTGATGGCACTCATCGTTCCCTTCAAGAAATTTCTGATCCGCTGCTGAGAATACTTCTATTGCTGCTTTGAAGTCGGACTTGTTATAGCTGCCAATCGCCTGCTTGATTAGCTCACGACCTTCGGCAATTCGCTGCCGCTGCAACGTATTTGCCTCTCTCGAAGTGCGAGCAAGATCGCGCGTGAAGTGATCCCCAACTCTTGCTGCCTCGACCTCACCAGCATAGAAGAGCTTTTGTAATACAGCACCTGCTTCTTCATTACTGTTTTCAGCTGACAGACGAAAGAATTGATCAAGCAGCGATTCGACGATTGCGTTGCCAGTGCGTCCACGACTCACACTGAGTGCGGACCATGCTGCATCATCGTTCCTGGATTCGAATGCCTGCGTAAAATTCTTGAAGAGATCGTCTCTAGTTTGCGTCGCTTTTTTCTTCTTCTCTTCGAGAAGTTGAAGTCGCCGGCGCGCTTCCTCCGCCCACGGTGACGTGGAGTCCCGGTTGAGGTATTCACGCCAGTCGTTCTCGGCCTGGACGTACAGCATCATCTGTTCTTCGCAGAGGGCGCGATTAAACAGGGCTTCCAGGGAGTTTGGGTTTAAGCCGAGCACTTTGTTGAAGTTCTCTAAAGCGCGGCCCAACTCCTCCATGCCTTTTCCGGCCTCACCACCCTCTTTATCCAGCTTTCCCTTTTCGAGCCATGCCGCACCGAGATCAGCGTAAACCTGTGAGTTGTTTCGACCACTCCTGATTGCGGCGTCAAAGTGCTCAATTGCTTTATCGAAATCCCTTCTCGCCAGGTATACCTGGCCAAGAGCGTGGTGGACCGACGGAGATGGGTTTTGTTTAAGAGCTTCGAGCAGCGTTAGCTCGGCGCGATTCAGTTCGTTCTGATCGACTTTTACTGTCGATTGGCCGGCTCGTTTCGTTAAAAAAGGCGCATAGTCAAGACTGGAAATCCGTGCCTCGATCGGACGTTCCTCGCGAAAGGCGGCATTCAGTGCTACAAGACCTTTTTCAACCTCGGACTGTCGAAAAATTTGCCAGGTACCCAGTCCAATTACCAGCAGAAGCACTGCGAAAATCGGAACTGTGGCTGGTGATGAAAATAAACTACCAAGCCAGCCTTGCCGCGACGACGAAGGCTTCGTTTCGACTTTAGCAGTAGTTGTTTGCGAGGAAACGTAACGATCAAACGCACGAGCAAACTGCACTTGTTCGACCCGTTCTGGAGTAGAAAGAAAGTAGTTCTCGAATCGGGCACGTACTTCCGGACTGAGCTTTTGGTTCAGGTACTCGTCAATGACCTCATCCTCGACGGCCAGCAACTCTTCAAAGAGCTCCTCGTCCGTGAGAATCATTCTTTCGATCGCTTCCCGCTCAGCCTCGTCACCTTCACCCAGTAAGTAGCTCCTAATCTTTCTTTGCGTTTCGCTATCTGGCTTCATGGTCTACTCTGACTCGGCTCAATGCCTACCCTGTATGAGTTTTCGGCGGAAACCTTTCAGTTGGCAGGTAGTTGCTCCATACAGTTCTTTACGCATTTGCGCAGCAGCAGTCGAATCCGATGTGCTCTGATTCTCAATGCGTTAAGGGCAATTCCCAATTCGTCGGCAAGCGCTTTGCGGTGGTCGATTTTTGCCCTTCTTTCGTTCTCGTAATAGCGCAGCACTAACTGGCGGCTTTTCTCAGAGACTGTCTCCATGCAGCGGTCGAGACACTCATACGTACGCTCATCATCCGTCACGTCGGTCGGCAGAGGTCGTATAGAACGGTTTTGCCGTCGTAGCCACTCATGATGCACCTTCCTCGCGACTCCGTAGAAGAAAAGGATCGGCTCTCCTTCATAATTCGGCGCAACTTTGGGGACTTTTGCTGTAACGCGGTTGATAGTTTCATCCGCTAGATCTTCCGCTTCTGCGCAGCCGCGGCACGTGAACATCTTGATCAAACGATCTCGAATAAGTTCGTATTTCTTGCCGGCCCGATCGCGATCGTCGTCGAGCCAGCCAAGCAGCGTATCGAAGCCTTCCTGAGTGGTATCCATTGCTTTTTCATGGAAAACGAGGTTCTTGGTAGCAAACTGCACGAAGCCTGTCGTGAAACAGTCAACCAGAGGCCAGCGGGGAGAACACGCTGACAGATAAACAGAAATTAACGTTGGGAACGGGCAACGAACTTTGCGAGCGGTTCTACCAGGCTAATGCACTTTGGTATTGGGAACGCACCAGGTCTGGCAAAACGCTGAGAGATTAAACGCGAGCCCCGAAAGTTGTCAACGAATCTCACCTACAAAATACGAGCTCAACGGAACCGGCTGATAACCGTGTTGCGCGTGTCTAAAACACCACTCCGCCAATGTTCCTTGGCTTCTGACTCCGAGCGAAACGAGCGAAATGTTCCTGAAGCCTTTTGCATTAAGATTTCAAATGTGAACCGGCCACGCGAGCCCCTATGTGATGGACGTTAGGTTGCTCTAAGTGGCGGCGGTTTTAGGAAAGCGTGGTCCAACGATCAACCGAGGCGGAATGTCACGCACCCCGATGCATAGGGCGTAAGGAAGATTACAGCACACAAAACTCAGACCCCGGCGCGTTCTTGATGGAGCATTCCGGCGGTCGTCATTCACGCTGGATGCTTAGGCCATGGACCATCGCTACCAGACCTACACCTGGCGAGCGGGCGCTGCCTTTCACCGGAGTTAACACACCACTGGCGGAATAGATACGCTACCTGCCGGGAGTTCGATCTCTTCCGTGTGAGACTTTCGGGCCTACGCCTTCCAGACGGCAATTAAAAACAAAGGTGACGTTTACAACTTCGGGTGCCCCTCTTGAAGGATTCCCGCGAGAGAGTTCGTCGGGTGCGACTTTGTCGTTGATATCCACTCGGAACACGGCGTCGGCTGATCCGACGGAATCGTAACCTCGACGAACACCCGCTGGCGGATTGCCGCCCTCCGCGATTCGGCCGCCGCCTGCGCCCTGCGCGCTGATTCGAGCACGGCTGACGAGGACGCCCCGCCGGTTATTATTGCCATTGTCGTCAGGTGTTTCATGCGCTGCAGATCCGCCTGGCCAACATAATACCTCTGCAGTTTTTGGACCACGAGGAGCAGCTGGCGCCAATACAATACCCCTGCGGAAGTCGTCGGACGCGTGGGCAGTTGAGCCTGAGGGACCTCAGTTATCCCGTGGTCAAGGCGATTTGTATTTTCGATAATCATCATGCGCGCGTCGTGGCGCGCGTGCTGCACCTCCAACATCAACCAAACCAGCTCCCGAAAGTCGGCCTGCCTTATCTTCATCGCCGCCAGTGCCTGCATTGCCCTGGGGGACTTCAAAATAGTCGCGAGGCGTTCACTGCGGCGCGGAGAAATGCAGTCGTCAAAACCAAGTTGGACCGCCCGATTGAGGGCCGCGATCGCGTTGTCGGGTTCGTTCAGCGTTCCGTACAGTTCAGCGATCTCATACTCGCTTGCCGCTTTGAGCCAACCGGGCGTTTCCGGCTGCGCCTCTAGATTTCTGTAACCGGTGATCGCGTCGCGATACTGTTTGTTGTCGGTTAACTGCACAAGCTTCATCAGTTGATCAGTGTAATCCTGCCCTCCCGTCTGCGCGGCTGCGCCAGCGAGGAACGAAACTATAAAGATCGAGATCAACAGCGTGCGTAACATCGCGACCTCCTTTCCTTAAAAGCCAATGCAAAGTTGTAGAACAATTCAACTTTCAATTGGCGTTTATGCTATGCAATTAGAGCCCCACACGGTTCCTCTGCAGCGAGCAATTACGATTTTGATATGGCGCGGTAAGCCAAACGCACCGTTCCAATCGTCGACGCGCACGAGGTGAATGGAAATCTGATTGAGCTGAACTAATCAAACCCTAGCGGGCACTCTCATCCGCGACTTGTCCGTTGGTCAATAATTCGCGAGTCGTGTTCACTAACGTGCTTGGTAGCGGATACCACAGAGGATTCGTTTCGATGACTTTGTGATCGTCTATGTATACGCTCAGCTCGAGAAAGCCGCCTTTTGCTACGTCCACCTCAACGTCGTTACCTTTACGTAACTGCGCCGCCACCCGGGCAGCGATCATTTTCTTGGCTGGTCAAACAACGCAATAGCGAATTTTTATCTTTCGCATGACTCCTCCTTCCTCACAGAATCACCTGACGCCGCGGGCGCCGGGCCTGAGTGACGTGTTGCCGCTGATCGGCCCGGCACCCGCCGTCTCTTTCGCCTACTCGTCGGTGCGCCCGAAGCCCTGCGACTGAAACCATTCGTCAATGAGCTGCCAGCCCTCGTGGTTGCGCAAGTGCGTGTTGAAGTCGTGGCCGACGCCGGCGAGCGACTGCACCGTCACGCTCGACGCGCTGCCGAAGTAGGCTGCCTCGCCCTCCGCCAGAGACGTCGGGAAGAGCGCGTCGAACTCGCCCAACTGCACGAGCACGGGGCCGGTCACCGCGCCGACGCGCGTCGCCGCAGGATCAAACATGGGGACGATGCCGGTCGAAAGCTGTCCGCGTGCAAGCAAGTCGGAAAGCATGTTGTTGTCGTAAGCGATGACTTCGGGATCGGCGCCCGGCGCGTAGTAGAAAGCTATGGAGCGCACCTCGGCCGGCATCGTGGAATACTCGTACTGAAGCATCCCCGCGATGAACTCGGGAGGGAGCGGCAGCTCGTGCGGGACGTGACCCATCCCGGTCGAGACGACGGCGTCGACATCGTGATAGGTCGCCTGCTCGTAGATGGCGTTGATGGCCCCGAGCGAGTGGCCGACCGTCACGATGCGCGAGAACGCATAGCTGACTCCGCTGTTGCCGGCGCGGAGCTGTGTGATGACTTGGTGGACGGCCGAGGCCGTCTCGTCGAGTGTCAGCAGGTCGCCGTCCTCGGGGCGCGTGCTCTCGCCGGTGCCGAGTTGGTCGATTGCGAGCACCGCGTACTTACGCTCGGCCATGTAGCGCGCGAACGAGTACTCATGCCCGTTGATGGTGGGCACGTCCCAATACTTGTGGTTGTATGTGGCTCCGTGAATCGCGACCAACAGCGTCCGGTCGTGATAGCTGCCCTTGTAATAGAGGTAGCCGACAACATCGGCGGCGCTGCCGTTGGAGAGCGTCACGGGGAATGTCAGGCGCTCGACCTTGAGACTCTGGCCAATCTCGTCAGCAGCGGCGATTCCGCCGAGCGAGAGTAGCAGGAGCGCACAGACGAGGAGTCGGGAAATGTTGGAGGAAGCGAGGCTGGTGTGATGGCGTTGAGTGATCATGAGTCCGCCTTTCTTTGTGATGTTAAGGCGCGCCACGAACTTCGGGCGCGCACGTGGATGAGCGCGTGGGCCACCCCTGTTACCCCCACGCACGGGGCGCACAGTGTTTACCCCCGCTCTCACCCCTGTCTTGTGCTTTTTCTTAACCAAAGCAACGAACGTTCCGTTCAACCTTGAGCGATGCTCGATAAAAAATTATCGATGCGGCCGGGGCGACGCTCGCGCCGTGCGGATTTTCACGCAGATCGGCGGAAGTTTCCGCCTGGCTGTCGGACTGAAGCACCTGCATGACGCACTAGTTAGGGGAACAGTCAGTGAGGCTTGGTCGGATGTTCAAGACTGTGGCCGTGGATTTCGTTGGACTAGTGTAATGATGCCGAGTGGCACAGGCTATGACGTGATGAAGTGAATAGTGCGGCGTTATTCGCTGGAATGTTGACGGCATTAGTTATTAAGCCTGTGGTTTACGATGCCACCTAAGCGGTGGAAGTAAAGGCGACCGGAGGGCCCTGCGAATGCGCTGCCGTTTGATGGGAATGTGAGATTTGTGCATGCGCTGTTTGGAGATTGGGCCGATCGCTACACGTTGAGAGAAGGCCCCGTTGCCCGAGTAACTCAAATCACCGGCATTCGCGACTTTTGGACACTAGCGCATCGTGGTCTCATGCCAGAAGAACGGTCAACTATGTCTCAGCGGTCATCGCCGCAGGTCAACACTTGGTTTGATGGGTAGGGTTCGCTCAGGAAATACATTCTTGGTAGCGGGGGCGGGATCGAACCGCCGACCTTGGGGTTATGAAACAGGTCACGACATATGGCGTTCAAGGTGCGCCAATTACGTTTTGGCCACATTTACTAACATTTTTCGCGGATCGCAGCCTGTTTGGAGTGCACTCGTTTACGTCTAAAACCACCTATTTCCATTTAAGACCGACACAAATTTCCCCACACCTTTTCGTCACTTCGATCGCTGAGATTTTGAATACGCTAACGGCTGCGGATCCCCTGGCTGAAATCGAATGCAGTGCCTCTGAACCTACGGCGAGATGCTCAGCGAAGCGGAATCGGTACTCGCAAGGCCACGCACTGTAATTAGGAGAGGCAGGTCTCCCGCGGGAAGTCCGTCGGGCAATCTGACGACAATGTATGAAGTATCAGGAACCATTAAGCTTGGAAACGTTCCGACGTTCTCTACCTTCAAGGAAATTCCTGCCGCTTTGACGGTAACTAGATCGATATCTGATTGAGTTATTGCCAAATTGGAAGTAAATAACATTACCCGGGTGTGATGGTCCTCACTGAAATTTAAGTTAGAGATCACCTTGAACGGACCTCGCAATCGTGTCACAGAGTCGAGTGCCAAAGCTCGATTTGTACCCGCTTCGGTGAGAATTACAGGCGCTATTCCATCAGATGTCGGGAATAGCCAATAAGCAATTGGAACATATCCGATACCTGCGGCGGAACTAACACTCCACCACAAATATCCATCCACGTAATACGGGCCGCTAAGTAAGATCAGTTTATTTCCGTTTACCACGCTGCCGATTATCGGTGCCGTGCCGCTTGGTGCATCGCGAAGATCAAGGCCAACAGTTGTGTTACTTACAGTGACCTCAGCCCCCAAGCGAAGGCCCGCAGTATCATTGGGAGTAAGCCAATCTCCAATCGCGCTCCAGCCTTCGAAGTTGTTGTCTCTTATGTTCCACCAGCTGTAGCCATCCGCCCGAACTGGTCCTCCCACAATTTGTAGTCGGTGTCCTTCAGGAACAGTGGCGATAATGTTGGTCCCATCTGCAATCAAGGATGGACTGCTTCTGAGGCTCAGCCCCACCCCACCTGTATTTGCTACTACGACAGTTCTACCGATACTTAACGGTGGGGGTGGGGTGGAAAAACTCCAACGATACTCTTGGTTTGGTGTGTTGGACAAGTTACGGACGGAGTCAACTGGCAGCGTTACGGTATACACACTGCCGAGTGATAACGCAGATGCTAACGTCAGCGTCAAGATATCATTCTGAACCGTTTTGCTCGAGATTGGCACAAGCGTCCCGTTTGAATTCAACACGGTAACTGGCTTCGGCCCTGTGACAATAGCCCCGGTAAATTTAGCAGTGATGACGCTTAGACTCGGCGATACATACGCTCCGTTTCTGGTCGGTGAAGTTTCGATTACTTCAGGATTAGCGGCAGCAGTCGCATTGTTTGATTGCTGGAACCTCGAGCATTGTGAATTAGTTGTGGGAATTCCTATGGAATCCTCGAACCAGGCCAGATATTCGCAAGCTAGTCGCTCAGTTCCATAGTCAATAACCGCTTTTTCGCCCAACTCGGCCAGCGCCTTCATGATTTCCTGCCTAGTGCTTGGGTTGTTGATAACCTCGGAGAGCACCGAATACAAGCGCGAAGATCCTATATCGTGCGTAACGCCACTTGAAAGGTATTGATAGATTGTTTTTCCGCCAAGTGACGGTACAGGAATAGTTCGGATCAGGACTTTACTCAAAACTTCTGTGCGGAGACGTTGCTTCAGGTTTATAAGAGCTTGATCTTTTCCATATAGGCTTCGGTCCAGGACATAGTCCACGGGCAGACACACCTGTTCCGCGGCCAAGCTAGCCTTGGGTCCCCATTTCCAAGTAAGGAGCGTCACGTCAGCTTTGCACGACTCCGAAGCGATTGTGCGCGCGATTTCTGATATGCCAGTCACACGATCATTAAAAACAAGGACGGCCGTGGCTTCGGTATCGACCATAAGGCTGATGTACCGCTCACCTCGTTCTACGTATGTGCAAGCAGTATTAGCATCGCCGCCATTCAGAGAGCGCGTTGCTCTTGAGAAGGCACTATTTGCGAGGCCGCGCAAATCAAGAGCGGAGTAATACACCTCATCATATGCCTGCAGATTGAACGACACCAACGCAGCTTGCCAAGAGGATCCCGGGAGATATTCGATTGGAGGACTACTGGCGAGAAACTGTAAACGCCTTTGAATTCGTGCTCGAATATCCTCTGAAGAACCACACACCGTAGTTATCGAAATCCTAACTGGTCCAAGCGGGTGAGATTCTGTACGTATGTTGCCGGCGTTGTCGATCACATGCAAGCCATACCAATATGTTCCTGCAATCGATGGAGTGTCGCTCAGACTTGCGCTTACAGGTCCATTACCAGAGTGCGATCTGGCTCTTAATCCTGACCACGTTCCGGGTACACCACCATTGTCTGGCGCACGGTACAACTCAGCTCGGTTTAATCCAGAGCCGCCACTGTCCGAAACTGTATACGCTATATTAAGGGTCGAGCCGAGTGCGGCACTCGTCGGGTTCACATAGAGTGAAACAATGGTCGGCGGTGTGCCATCGCTGCCGGTCTTTATCGTAAACGATTGCTTCACCGACCAATTGCCGTATTGAGCCGAACTACGAGCATGGACTTCCCAGTAGTAAGTAGTTCCCGCCGAAAGTCCAGAAGCTGAATAGCTCGTGCTTGATGACGTTGTATTAACGACGCAACTGCAACTAGAGACCGTAGGGTCAGTTGGTAATGCCGCCAAGCTGGTTGCGACAAGTATGCGGTAACCGGCACTGGCTCCAGTGAC
>DASTQB010000221.1:0-12432 GCA_035761985.1 Pyrinomonadaceae bacterium | reverse complement strand
CACGTTTCGAACCGTAGTCTGGACGGTGTCCGCCGCTGTCATCCTGCTGAGTCTTACAGTAGGCGCCGGCGCTGTTCAGGGTGATAAGAAGTTTAGAATGTATGACGATTGCGAACCCACAAGTTTTAATGCAGTGCTCGGTGACGGCACTTGCATCGGTAACGGCAAAACAACCTTCGGTGAGTTCATTGAAGAATTGGAAGAAACTCAGGACGTTCACACCTGGCGCAACCAACCGAGCCAGGCGCACTTGAACGTTGGCCGCCCGACAGTAATCGAGAACCGCGGCGGTGAAGCGCACACGTTTACGAAGGTAGCAGCGTTCGGCGGGGGCTTCATTCCCGACCTCAATGCTCTTTCCGGCAACCCGGTGCCCGCTCCAGAGTGCTTGAATTTCGGCACGATCGTTTTCATTCCCGCTGGTGCATCTGAAGAAGGCCCAACTGCCGGAAGCTCCGACCTTCCAGTCGGCGTCAGCCGTTTTCAATGCTGCATTCACCCGTGGATGCGTACTGTGATCGAAGTCGCGGACAACAACGTCCAAGCCGCCTCATCGAAGGCAGATTCTCACGCGCATCACTAATCCGCGCGCTTTCCATAGACGCGCAGAAAACCTGCGCGTCTATGCGCTGTATTCGCCAGCCTTCCGTTGGACTTGCCTCACTGGTCCAGAAAAAGTCACAATTAGGGCAACAAAAGGCAAGAAGAGAAAAGATTTTGAACTTAAATTGGCACCACTCTGCCTACTAGTGTGAATGATTATGCGTGAAGGTCTTCTACTCCTGATTTTACTGTCTCTGTCTCTAACCGCGTGCGGCCGTTTTGGTGAGCCTGACAATCCACCGCCAACGGCACCGCCCGCTACGAGTACTCCAGTCACAAGTTCGAGCAACAACACCGGCGGTGCTGTTGCTTCACCAACATCTTTCGCAGACGTAGTCGCCCGCGTTGCGCCCGCAGTAGTTACGATTCACTCGGCACGCCGCGCACGCGCGCCGCGCCAGCATCCGTTCTTCGACGATCCTCGTTTTCGCGAGTTCTTCGGATTGCCGCGCGGGCCGCAACAGGACGCGCCGGCCGTGAGAGGACTGGGCTCCGGCGTGATCGTTTCCAACGAGGGTTACGTGTTGACCAATCATCACGTGATCGACGGCGCCGAAGAGATCACGGTCGAGTTGAACGATCACCGGACTTACACCGCGCGACTCATCGGCTCCGATCCACCCAGCGACCTTGCAGTGTTAAAAGTTGACGAGAGCAATCTGCCTGTACTGACCATGGGCAACTCCGATCAAGCCCGCGTCGGCGATATGGTCCTCGCCATCGGCAATCCGCTCGGACTCGACCAAACCGTCACCGCGGGCATCATCTCTGCAAAAGGACGCTCGACCGGATTGTCAGACGGAAGTTTCGAAGACTTTTTGCAGACCGATGCGCCAATCAATCGAGGCAACTCGGGCGGCGCGCTCGTCAGCGCGACTGGCGAACTGATCGGCATCAACTCGCAAATACTTTCGCCAACGGGCGGCAACATCGGTATCGGCTTTGCGATTCCAGTGAACATGGCGCGGAACGTCATGGACCAGTTGATCCGCGGCGGCGCGGTACGACGCGGCAGTCTCGGCGTTACGATCCAGGGAGTGACACCGGAGGCAGTTTCGCAACTCGGATTGCCAAGTGCGCGCGGTGCCCTGGTTGCTTCAGTTGTTCCCGGAGGTGCCGCAGAACGCGCGGGAGTGAGAGCCGGCGACGTGATCATCGGATTCAATGGCAACCCTGTGAATGATCCTAATGCTTTACGAAACGCCGTTGCTGCATCGCAGCCGGGCTCGCAAGTGGAGCTGACAGTTTGGCGAAACGGTGGCGAGCAACGTTTGCCCGTCACGCTCGGCGAGTTGAACACGCAAGCGCGACAACCGCGTGGAGAGTGACTTTCTTTTGCAACGATACAAGGGGGAAAGAATGAGAAAAGTAACAGTACTGGTTTTGTTCGCTGTGCTTTGTGGTGCTGCGTTGTTTATCGGGCCGGCGCAAAGTAGCAGTAATGCAGCGGTCTTTGCTGAACGCATCAACGGAACGGTCGTTGGCATCAGCGGGCGACTCGCGGGACGGTCACGACCGTTCTCGCTCATCATCAACAGTTACACTCCAGCGAACCAGGTGCGCGAGCTCAATGAAGCACTCGGACGCGACGGGCAGGACGGATTGTTGAATGCGCTCTCGAAGATGGACGCAGGGCGAATCATCGTCGGAACGGGCGTCGGCGTTTCTGCGAACGCGATCATCGCGGACCCGTGGGGCGAAGGTGGCCGGAGGATTGTAGTTTTTTACGAACGCAATCTGAGTTTCTTTGAGTTGCGGTATGGATCGAGATCCGAGATGTATCGCGTTGGATATGCGGAGCTCTACCTGGATCGCAGCGGCCGCGGCGAAGGGACGCTGATCCCGGCCGCACGCGTGCGTTTGAGAGATGGAAATACGTGGGAAGTTGAAGACTTCGGCGTGTTCCCGGCGCGCATTCTCGGTCTGCGTGCGAGTGGTAGCGTCGAGATCAGGTAACGCGGGTAGACGCGGATAAAATCCGCGGATCTTTCCGCGTGTTATCCGCGCCCATAAGTCTGGAGAATAGAACAATGAAAGTGCAATTTCAGAAAGACGCTGAAGCTGCGCTCGCTGAAGCGAAATCGTCAAAGAAACCCGTGCTGATTGACTTCAGCGCTGCGCCGGCTTGAGGCGCATGCGCTCGGCTGGAAGCTGAGTCATACAGCGACGACGAAACCGCTTCATTCATCAACGAAAATTTCGTTCCTCTTAGCGCACACATCAAAGAACACCCTGTTTACTTCCATCGTTTCGACGCACTTTGGACACCAACCGTGCTCATACTCGATCCAAACGGAGTTGAGCGGCACCGAATCGAAGGCTATCTGCCCACGGACGAGTTTCGCGCGCAGTTGGAACTCGGTCTCGCGCGCGTTGCGTTCATGAGTAAGAACTTCAAAGACGCGGAACGCAGGTACGCCGAGGTGCTGGAGCGTTATCCGAATTCGAAGTCGGCGCCCGAAGCTCTGTACTGGAAAGGTGTGAGCCATTACAAAGCGACAAACGATCACGCTGTACTCGGCGAACTGCCGGCGTTGTTCAAAGAGAAATATCCTGACAGCACGTGGGCATTGAGAACTGCCGCGTGGGAGGAGCATTAAGGCCACGCTAACGAAAGGATCAGGGAGGCGTATGAGGGCGCAAATAAAGCTTGGCCGTATTTTCGGAGTTCAGATTGGCCTGCACTACAGCTGGTTTATCATCGCCTTCCTGATCACGTTGTCACTCGCCGGACACTTCACCACGAACAACCCGGATTGGAGTCCCGGGTTGCGATGGACAGTGGCGATCGTGACGGCTCTTCTCTTCTTCGGCGCGATCGTCGCACACGAACTTTCACACGCACTCGTAGCCAAAGCGCGCGGTCTTCCCGTGCATTCGATCACGCTCTTCGCACTCGGCGGCGTCGCACAGATGGAGCGCGATGCGGCTGACGCGAAGACGGAGTTTTGGATGGGTATCATTGGCCCAATCACGAGCTTCGTCATCGGCGTCGCCTGTCTCGGCATCACGATAGCCCTCGGCTGGCGGCCGCCGGAGTTTCCACGAGATCCACTACCGGCGATGTTGATGTGGCTTGGATATATCAACATCGGGCTCGCCATCTTCAACATGATCCCGGGATTCCCGCTCGACGGCGGGCGCGTGCTGCGCGGGCTCGTCTGGTGGATCACGGGGAACGCGAAACGTGCAACACTGATCGCCGCGCGTGTGGGACAGGTGATCGCTTTTGCGATGATCATCTACGGCGTGATGCAGTTTTTCGGCGGCGGCGGTTTTAGCGGTCTGTGGCTGGTCTTTATCGGGTGGTTTCTGCTGAGTGCGTCGCGCGAGAGTTACGCGCAGATGGTGATCACGGATGGATTGCAGGGACTACGTGTTGCGGATGTAATGTCGCGAGATTTTCCGACCGTTGATGCGTACGCAAACCTGCAAACGTTTGCGGAGGAAAATCTCGTTCGCACAGGACGTAGATTTTTCATCGTGACGTTGAACGGGAAGCCGGCGGGGATCATTACGCCAAGCGAGGTCAGCAGCATACAACGAGCGAGATGGCCCTACACGACTGTTGCAGATGTCATGCGCCCGCTGGATCAGACGCGAACGGTTGAGCCATCGACGCCGATTACCGAGGCGCTTGAATTGATGACTGGCCAGGACTTGAATCAGTTGCCGGTAGTTTCAAACGGCATGCTGGCGGGACTGATCTCGCGCGGGCATATCCTGCAGTTGCTCCAGACGCGCGCCGAGCTTCACGTATAGGTCGAATAGGACCAATAAGACCTATACGACCTATATGACCTATATGTCTTAGGAATCTATAGGTCCTATAGGGCCTATACGACCTATTTTGTCTTACGAATCTATAGGTCCTATTCGTCCTATTCGTCCTATAGGGCCTATCTTTTTAGCCCAGCGCATTCCGGATCTTCTCCAGCGCGCCAAACAACACCTCATCTTCTCGTGCGATGCACAGCCGCAGGTAATTATCATGCGCACTGCTATCCGCAAACGCGCCTCCCGGCACACCTGCGACACCCTTGCTGATCAACATCTCGTTAAAATCGATCGCATCGCCATGGCCCTCAGGAATGCGCGCCCAGACGTAAAACGCCGATCCCGAGTCGTAAATCTGAAACCCAACCTGCTCGAGCGCTGCGACCGCCTCAGTTCGTTTGTTGATGAACCGATCGCGAAGTGCGGCGTAGTAGTTCGGATCCGACATCAGCACCTCGGCAAGCGCGAGCTGCAAAGGCGTCGGCGAACAGACGTAGAAGACGTTGTTTGAATTGTTGAGTGGCGCGATCAGTTGCGACGGCCCGTAAACATAACCCAGACGCCAGCCGGAAATGTTCCACGACTTCGAAAACGAATTGACCGTGATCGTGCGTTCGAACATACCGTCGAGAGTTGCCATTGAAATGTGAGGCTTGTCATCGACAACGTAGTGTTCGTAAACCTCGTCGGCTATACACAGCAAGTCAAATTCCTGACAAACCGCGGCGATCGTTTCCAGCTCGGCTCGTGTGAACACTTTGCCCGTCGGATTTGACGGACTGCACGCGACGATTGCTCGCAACGGAAACTCAGACTGGTTCTTCCACTCACTGCAACGCGCACGCAGTTCGTCCGCGTCGAGTTCGAGATTCTCTCCGTGCAGAGGCAACACGTGCGAACGCCCACCGAGTTCGCTCAGAATTTTGCGGTGATACGGATAGTAAGGCTCAAACACGAGCACGGAAGAGTTTTGCAGGTGCGTGTGTGCGATAGCGATCAGAGCGCCGGTTGCGCCGGGCGTAATCAACAGTTCGAACGGCGTCGCTTTCGGATCGACGTTTATGTTATTGAAGCGCGCGATCTTGCTCGCGACCGCTTGACGCAGCGTGCTGACTCCCTCCGCGGGGCTGTAATGATTGCGGCTCGCATGGATCAACTCACTCGCAGCGTGGGCCAGTTTTGGGTTGATGGCCAGTTCGGATTGACCTTGCACGAGATTGCCGCTTGGAGGAACCAGCCGTGTGATCGTTCGAATTTCAGGTTGGGGTTTAGGGGTCATTGTGCTGCGTAGTTTGCCTCAAAATTACTGCGCGCGAAAGTCTTGAAGCAGACGCAAGATGTTGAGAGCGATTGCGTACATAGGTCGGATAGGTCCCATAGGACTTATACCACCTATATAGGTCCTATCGGTCTTATACGTCCTACGCTCATCGTTTCGCTTCAAAGTATTACACGCGACAACGCATCGAAGTGAGGCAACGCGTTTCGCGAATTTACGAATTCATTGAGCTCATACCACGGCACAGAACTTTCTTACCGCAGCAAGCAAAACAGACACGAGCACTTCGGGGTATGAGCGAACAGGAAGTCAAACAAATTGAAATCGAGTGGGGCGATGCTTTCGAGCGGCGCGATATGGATGCGCTCGATCGTTTCATGGCTGACGAATACATCCTGACAGATCCTCTCGGGAACGTAAGGACCAAAGCCGAGAGCCTCGAGGCTCTGCGATCGAACCAGGTCCTGTTCGAGAGCACTCGAAGCGATAACGTAAACGTGAAGATTCACGGCGACACGGCTGTCGTGACCGGCAGGTCGACGTTCCGCGGACGTTACAAAGGTTGGTCCATGTCTGGGAAGTACCAGTACACCGACGTGCTTGTGAAGCGTCACAACGCGTGGGTCGCGATCAGTTCGCACATCACCGCGCTCGGCACCGGGCCTTTCCGCCTTCGAGTCGGACGCTTCGTCTGCGATTGGCTTATTTAGCCGCGGATAAACGCGGATCTATTGACAGCCTATAGAACGTTCGCTACACTCCGCCTCTCCTATCGACTGCATAGAGGAAGCGGCAATGACGAAACAAGTAGCCGACCTGTTTAAACAGGGCACGCTCGAACTCCTGATCCTGCGCTTGCTCAGTTCCGGCAGCATGAACGGCTGGGACATCATGCAACGCATACAACTCGTCTCGGGCGACGTGCTCACCGTTACCGCGGGCGCGCTCTATCCCGCACTTCATCGTCTCGAATCACGCGGCCTCATCTCTGCCACGTGGGGACCGTCCGAAAACAATCGCAAAGCAAAGTTTTACGGGCTGACTGCACGCGGCCGCAAACAACTCGCATCACAGCGCAAGCAATGGGAGCGATTCTCCGACGCTGTCGCTCTGGTTTTACGAGATGCTTGATGTTTCCTCCCGTGAATTTAGTGATTATTAGGCCGCTGGCGCGCACTGACCCGCAAAGAAAACCTGACCACGTCGTGTTTATTCTAATTTCATTGCTACTGTCGCTCGCCGCCTTCCTCGCGTGTTACCTCCCCACACGACGCGCCGCGAAGGTCGATCCGCTTATTGCACTGCGGTATGAATGAGGTGCTTTGCTCCGTAGGAGCAACAATTTTATAGCCTAAAAAGCGAATCTGATTCCGGCACCGTAGGAGCCGCATGTACCATGGCGCACCTACGGAGCGCAGTCATTTTTATTTGTCTCAGTGCTATAAAAATCTTGCTCCTACGGAGCAAAGCCCCGGCGTTTGACTCGGCCTGCCCGGCGTTTGACTCGGCCTGCCCAGTACCCTAGACTGCAGTCCTCTTCCCACGTTTTCCCCCTGGTGTTAATTCCCCTCTACAGGTGTATATGGAAAACAGAATCCTCGATGCCATTCGAACTCTGGCCGCCAACGGCGAAACGGGCAGCCTTCAACTTCAATCGGGCGCAACGCAGGGCGACCTCTTCTTCCGACACGGCGAAGTGGTCGATGCGCGTGTTGGCAATCTGACCGGCTTTCCGGCAGTCAACGCAATTGCTGCGATGCGCGATGCGGCGTTCAACTTCGATCCGTCAGTTGCTCCACCGCCTTTGAGTTCGATCAGGCCGAGCGAGCGAGTTGTGCTGAAGCAGTTCTTTGGCATTCATGCGGCTCAACGTGTAGAAGAAGCTACAGTCGAACTTCCGCGCGTGGTCCCACCGCGTAGATCGCGTCCAAAGTTTGCTTATCGATTCGCACTGGTCGTCGGCGCGCTGCTGGTGCTCGTAGCGATCACCGCTGTTGCGTTACGCAACCGTTATCAAGAGCAAGCTGCGACGGCAACAGTCGCTAGCAGCGAACAACCGGCTCCTGCGACGGCAACACTTGCCCGCAATGAACAACCTGCTATGACGATTCCGGCGGCCCCTGCGCCTGCAACCACCAGGACAAGTCCTGCGCCCGCAACAACCAGTGAACAACCCGCGAAGACAACTCCTGCACCCGCTCCACCGGTGGACCAACCCGATCTCACGGGCAAATGGACCATCGTCAATACGGTTCAGAACACCTCCTACGGCTCATACAAAAACCTTCAGATCGGTTTCGATCTCTCGATCAAGCAGGACGGAAACGGATTCACGGGCGAGGGCCGAAAGATCTCTGAAAACGGCCGCACCCTCCCGGCAAACAGCCGCACTCCGATTCACGTAAAAGGCTCCATCGAAGGCGACCGCATCGAAGCAAACTTCTTCGAAGACGGCGCGCAGCGCAAATCCAACGGCCGCTTTGTTTGGAAGTTCGACAAGACAGGCAGTCTAAACGGGACCTTCAGCTCCAGCGCCGCTCGTGCGAGTGGCAGATCAACCGCGCGAAAAGAGCTATAGCCAAACGGCTGAAGGCATGTTGAGGGCAATCACGAGATACCCGCAGACGTGGTGCGCGAAGGGGCTCGCGCGAGTCACGGCTTCCGCAGGATCAAGCACGTAGTAGTGCCGTGCGCGTAGAGTTTTCCGGCTTCGTCGACAACGCGGCCTTCGGCAGTGGCAGTGCGTCCACCTACGTGAATGATCTTCGCTTCGCAACGCACGCGTCCTGTTTCTGCCGTCATCGCACGAACGAAGTTAACTTTAATTTCGAGCGTCGTGTAACCTGCACCAGCCGGCAGCGTCGAGTGGATCGAGCAACCCATTGCAGAGTCGAGCAACGTCGCCGCCAGTCCACCATGGACCAGGCCGATGGGATTGTAGTGATACTCCGCAGGCTCGACTGCAAAGACCGCATACCCTTCGCGTAACTCTACGATGTCGAAGTTCATCAACGACGCGATTGGCGGCGGCGGCAACTCACCTGCGACTATCTTTTGCAAAAACTCAAGACCCGACAACTCGCGCCCCGCCGCAGCAAGCTCTCGCGGGTTTTGCCAGTTAACTATACGCTCCTGTTTGTCAGACATAGATCAGCGGATCTTCTTTCCTTCCCTTTCTCTTCCGTTCTGGTTCAGTCGGACGGCCGTCACCTTTCCATCGGCGTCCTTGATGAAAGTCAGCTTCGCCTGAAACGCGCGCGGATAGAAAGTCGTTTCCGACTCGGCAAAGATCTCGATCGCAGGTTGTCCTGTGGCTTGCGTCATGAACTTGTCGCCTTCGCGGAAGACGCGGAAAACAAAGTTGGGCCCAAACTCATACTCACCCACGTACGCGTCAAACACCTTCGGATCCACTGCGACTGGACCAGTTTCCAGTCTCTTCAACATGGCCACGGCATTAGTGTTCTTCGGATTCAGCTCGAGCGACTTTTTGTAGTTCGCGATCGCCGGCTCGCGTTCGTTGAGCCGCATGTACGCTTCGCCGAGACTGTCGTAGGTGTTAGCCCCCTGCGGGTACGCTTCGACGTTGAGCTTGAAGATCTCAAGTGCCTCGCGCAGTTTGCCCCTTCCCATTAGCTGGTAGCCGAGGTCGTTCAACTCTGGTTCGGCGAAGTCGTACGTCGCCGATTGCTTCGCTTTCAGATCGCGATACTGCGCGACGGCGGCTGCGATTCCTTTGTCCTCGATCGTCTTTTCGAGCAACGGCAGGACCGAGATCTTCGGCGGATCGTAGGGCTGGTTGTAGAGAATACTGGTGATCGTTCCACTCAGCCTCTCGACGTTCTGACCGGTGTTGTCGAGCATCACGATCAGGTGTTTCTCTTTCGGGAAGCGCGTGATGACGGTAGCAAAACCGTTGATGCCGCCGCCGTGCTCGATGATCTGCACAGGTTGATCGTTCTGCTTGAACGAAGCATTCCTCACCGCCCAGCCATAGGCATACTCCTGAAGGAATGGCTTGAACATCAGATCCTTCGACGCGGCTGACAATATCTTGTCTGTGTAGAGCGCCTGGTCCCAGAGGTACAGATCTTCGACGGTCGAGTACATCGAACCTGCAGCGTAAGGGATCGACATGTCGAGGTACGCAGCGTTCGCGTAACCATCGGCTGTCTTTCTGTAACCGGCAGCGCGTTTTGGAATCAGCGGGTCGTGCAGATCGTAGCCCGTGTTCTTCATGCCGGCTGGATCGAGAATGTTGTCTTTCAACGCCTGCGCGTAAGATTTGCCGGTGATGCGTTCGATGATCGCGCCGAGGAGAAAGTAACCGGAGTTGTTGTAGACGAACCTCGAGCCGGGTTCGAATTCGAGATCGCCGCTCGCATACTTCGTTACGAAGTCGGCGACTTTGTATGGATTACGGCTGACGTTCTCGAAGAATCCAGGCTGGCTTGTATAACTCGGTATTCCGGACGTATGTGTGAGCAGGTGATGGACGGTCACCTTCTGACCGGTGTCTTTGCGATAGTCGGGCAGGTAATCTGAGACCTTTCCATCGAGCTTGATCTTTCCTTGTTCGACGAGCTGTAGCGTGAGTGCGGCAGTGAACTGCTTGGTGATCGAGCCGAGGCGAAAGCGCGTGTCGGGCGTATTCGGAATATTCCACTCCATATTCGCCAACCCGAAGCCCTGCTTATAAATCACCTTCCCATTCTCCGCAACGAGCGCCGTCCCATTAAACTGCCGGTACTTATGCGCCAGCGCCAGCACCTCCTGAATCTTCGCGGCCTTGTCCTGGGCCAAAACCACAGATTGAGAGAACGATAGGACCAGGGCGACATAAAGCGACACTCTTATCCACAACCCGAAATTCTGTCTCATTAATACATCTCCTCGGATCAAGGTAGAACAATGAAGGGGCTCATAATACATTAACGTTCGAATTGCGTCGTCTGTAGAAACACGGATTGAACGGATAGACGGATGGATTTGTTTCGTGAGGCGCCGGATCTCGGTGATAGTTATCGGAGCAGGTCGAGCAGTTCGGGGTGGCCGCCGTAGTCGGCCCAGCCGGCGGGAGTGGAATCGACTTTTGTGTCTTTGACGTTCGGATCCGCGCCGCGCGACAGCAGAAACTCCACCATTGAACGATGTCCGTTCAATGCGGCGTAGTGTAAACCCGTGCCTGCGTAATCAAAGCCACCGGGAATCGCATTGATCTCCGCACCTTTGTCCAGCAACAGTTTCGCGGCGTCGATGTGACCGTGCATGCACGCGAAGACGAAAGCATTGTTCACGATGCCCTGTCGGTCCTGCGTCCACGAGTTCACTCGATCCGAAAGCGACTGCCTGCCCTTAGCATCGTGATTTGAACGCGCGATGTTTTCGAGATCACCCCACGGCCAGTTGATCTTCCCCGCTTCCGGTTTCAAACTTCCGTCCGCGTTAAAATAACTCTCGATGAGATCGGTGCGGCCAAGTCCCGCAGCCATGCGCAGGTTTTGCACCTTTGCACCACGCTCTAACAGCAGCGCGATCACATTCCGGTTGTTCCAGTACAGTGCTTCTTCCAACGGCGCCCAGCCACCCGTGCCGTCGATCGCCGCACCGTGATCAAGTAACAACTCTGCAACCGCACGGTTGTCGATACTGGCCGCAGCACCGAGTGGTTCATTCACCTCAGCGCCCGCATGGATCAAAACGCGCCCCATCTCCACATTGTTCGGCTTGTCTTTGCCATCCAGTGCCACACATTGAAGCAACGTTGGATGACTCACCGACGATCGTGCAGTTGCGAGAGAGGGATCCTCGGCGATCAGCGCTTAGAATCTCTCCAGATCCCCGGATCTGATCGCCGCAATCGCAGGATGAAACTTCGCTTCCATATAACCTCAGGTGGATGCAGATTATACTCATCCGGCAAATCCGTGTAATCTGTGGCCCCATGTATCCCACTCGCAGACAATTCGTGACCACCGCCGCCGGTTTTGTTGTTTCAAATGTCCTTCTTACTCGCACAGGCTTCAGCCAGGATAAGAAGCCGACGCGAATCGTGCTGCTCGGCACGAAAGGTGGACCAAGCGTCGGCAGATCAGGCCGGAGCAATCCTTCGACGCTGATCTTGATAAACGACATTCCGTATCTTGTCGACTGCGGCTACGGAACGTCGAGGCAGCTGATCAGCAGCGGCGTCGCACTCAATCGACTGCGCTACGTCTTTATCACGCATCATCATTCCGATCACAATCTCGAGCTTGGCGCTCTCATCTACAACGCGTGGATAACAGGACTGCCTGCGGAAGTGAAGGCCTTTGGTCCAACCGGCGTAAAGAATATGACGCGCGACTTCTTCAACTACGCGAAGTTCGATATCGACACGCGCATTGAAGACGAAGGCCGGCCGGATCCACGCAACCTGACCGTCATCCAGGAGTTTGATAAGCCCGGAGTCGTGTTGACGAATGATGACGTGAAAGTCACTTCATGCCTCGTGCGTCACCCGCCAATTCAACAAGCGTACGCGTATCGCTTCGACGCGAAGGATCGATCGGTAGTCGTTTCAGGTGACACTGCCTACGCACCCGAGCTCGCGGAGTTTGCGAAAGGCGCTGACGTGCTCGTACACGAAGTCATGTACCTGCCTGCTCTCGACACACTGATCCGCCGTCTGCCAAATGCAAAGCGACTGCGCGAACACCTGCTCGCCAGCCATACACTGCCGGAAGATGTCGGAAAGATCGCGGCGCAAGCGGAAGTGAAAACACTCGTACTCT
>DASTQB010000220.1:0-5097 GCA_035761985.1 Pyrinomonadaceae bacterium | reverse complement strand
GGAACAATCGGGCAGGTCGATTCCACGCAGGGGTGGCCACGGAGGGCCACCCCTACAATGGTTTCCTGGTGGTCAACGTTGGAGCGTTCCACGCGCGTAGCTTTTCATTCCACTGCGGCAGCGTCTCACGCAAAAACTTATTCACTTCATCAACTCTCGCGCGATACGCAGGTTCGATCTCCGCAAAGTACTGCTTCTGCCCCAGCGTTGGACCAAAGTTCGCATCGAGGTTGAAGAACAACCCGCCAATGTCGTCGATGACCTGCGCCTTGCCGGCAAACCCAAGTCCCTCGGTGCGCGCCGCTAATCGATCAGTAAGCGTGTCGATCTCCTTGATGTAGTCCTCGAGCGCCTTCGTCATCTCCTTGTCCGGCTCTTTGTGCAGGTTCTTCATCGTCGTCTGCGTCGCCTTGAGCTGTTCTTTGAGACTGTCCAGGAACCGCAACGAGGAGTTAAGCGTCGACTGCATGTCGCGCAGCTTCATCTGCATCTCCAGCGTTTCGCGAAGCTCCGCAACTGACGCATTGATCGTCGGATCGAGCTTCACATCCACACGTTCCTCGAACGTCTTGTCGTTCACGGTGAGCTTCACTGTGTAAGTGCCCGGTAACACGAGTGGACCACGTGCCCCAAAACCAAAAGCGAGCTGCTCTTCTGTCGGCGGGCGACGCACTTCAGGACCACCAAACCGCAGGTTCCACGCGACTCGGTTCAAACCCTTCTCTCGCGACGGCCGCTCGATGTCCTGCACGAGCTTCCCGGCACTGTCGAACACCTGGAGCTTCAACGTCGCTTTTTCGTCGAGCTTGTCTTTCAGGTAGTAGGTAATCAACGCGCCGTTCGCCGGGTTTGGTCCAGTAAAAACTTTGTCGCCGATGCCGTAGCGCGTGAACCGCGCCGTGTAACGCAGCGCCGGCCGTACAGCAAACATGTGCGCGTTGCTGTTCAGAATCTGCTGCGTCATCTGCTGAAGCACTGTCGCATCGTCGAAGATGTAAATGCTCCGGCCGTGCGTGGCGAGGATCAGATCGTTCTCACGCGGGTGTACGACGATGTCGTGAATTGCGACGTTCGGCAGGTTTTTAAGGTTCAGCGGTATCCAGTTGTTGCCGCCGTTGTATGAAGCATACAACCCGATCTCGGTTCCCGCGTAGAGCAGGTTCGTGTTCTTCGGGTCCTCGCGAATGATCTGCACATACGCTTTCGCAGGGAGGTTTCCGGAGATGCTGGTCCACGACTTTCCACCGTCCGTGGTCTTGAAGATGTACGGCTTGAAATCGTCAAACATGTGCCGGTCAAACGAAATGTAAGCCGTGTTCGCGTTCGTCCGCGAAGGCTCGACGTGCGACACCGGCGAGTTTGCCGCAACTCCGTTGACGTTCTTTACAAGGTTGTTCCAATTCTTCCCGCCGTCAGTCGTGACCTGCACATTACCGTCGTCGGTGCCCACCCAGATTTGTCCTTTCTGAACAGGCGACTCCGCGACCGTGATGATCGTCGCGTGATACTCGGCGGTCGTATTCTCGATCGCTACCGGACCACCCGCGTCTTTCAGTTTCTCCGGATCGTTCGTGGTCAGATCCTGGCTAATCTGCTCCCACGTCTTGCCGAAATCCGGCGATTTGAAGAGCACGTTCCCGCCGAAGAACACAGTCGTTTTGTCGTGAGGTGAAAACACGATCGGCGCGTTCCAATTAAAGCGAAACTTCTGTCCCGCCGCTGGACCACCACCACTGCCGCGTCCCCAGGGATTAATCGCCTGCTGTTCGCGCGTGCGGAAGTCGGTCCAGACGATGTCGCCGCCCTGCGACTCCGAAAGATAAATGTCGTGATGATCCGGATGATTGATGACGTAAAAGCCGTCGCCGAAACTGACCATGCGCCAGTCGTCATTCATGATGCCGGCCGGTTCGCGTGTGCGACTTGGACCAGCCCACGAACCATTGTCCTGCAGCCCACCCATCACGTAGTAGAAGGGAAGTCGATTGTCTGCATGGACCTGGTAAAACTGCCCGAGCGGAATGTTGTAAACGGCTTCCCACGATTCACCGCCGTCGTAAGTGACGCCGATGCCGCCGTCCTGCCCGTGCCACATGCGTTTCGGGTTCTTCGGATCGATCCATAGCGCGTGAAAGTCGATGTGACTGCGGTTTGTGATTGAGCGAAACGATTTGCCGCCGTCCACTGACGTAAACAGCGTCGACGCAACTGCAAACACGTTGTTTTCATTCGTCGGATTGACGCGTACGGTCGTGTAGTAAAAACCACGCGAGACGATCGACTCCTGCTTCGAAACGACGCGAAACGTTTCGCCACGATCGTCGGAACGATAGAGCGTTCCATCCTTCGACTCCACAATCGCGTAAACAACATTCGAATTGCTCGGCGCGACGCGAACGCCGATGCGTCCCATGAGCTTCGGCAAACCATTCGTCAACTTGTTCCACGTGCGCCCACCGTCGATCGATTTGTAAACGCCGCCTTTTTCACTGCCGCTGCGATGCGTCCAGGGCTTGCGTTCAAAACTCCACATGCCCGCGTAAAGAATGTTTGGATTGTTGGGATCGATGTCGAGATCCGCGACGCCGTGCTGGTTGTCGATAAAAAGCGTTTTGGACCACGTCTTGCCGCCGTCGGTGGTCATAAACACGCCGCGCTCGTCGTTTGGACCAAAGGCGTGGCCGAGGGCACCGATGTAGACGATGTCTGGATTGTGTGGATTGATGGCGATTGCGGAGATGCGTTCGGTCTCTTTCAGACCCATGTGCTGCCACGTCTTGCCGCCGTCCGTCGACTTGTAAACGCCGTCGCCGAACGAAACACTGTTTCGGACGTTCGACTCGCCGGTTCCGACCCAAACCACATCAGGATTGTTCGGCGCGAGTGCGATATCGCCGATCGAGATCGTTCCCTGTCGCTCAAAAATTGGTTTCCAGGTAACGCCGCCGTTCGTCGTTTTCCATAAACCACCAGAAGCGCTTGCGACGTAAACGACGTTTGCATCACCCGGCACACCTTCAACGTCCGCGATGCGTCCGCCCATGATCGCGGGGCCGATGCTGCGGTATTCGAGTCGCGAAAAAGCCTCTTCAAACGGCGACTTAACCGCGCCGCCATTTTGTGCAAACGCAGTTGAAGCGAGCAGACAGATAACGAGCAGGGGTAATCGGAAACGCATATTTTCTCCTTGAGACGAGTCAGGTTCGAGCCGCAGATTACGGATGATACTCCGATCTGTGTTATCCGCGTAAGTCTGTGGCATATTACGGGCATGACTTTTCCCCAAACCGATCGCACGAAACTCAAGCGGCTCCCCAAGCGCGGTCACTTCGATCGCGAAACTGTCTACGGAATTCTCGACGAAGGATTCATCTGTCACGTCGGTTTTGCGCCGGGCGGACAGCCGGTCGTGATCCCGACTGGATATGCGCGTGTGGACGACAAGCTCTACATTCACGGTTCGCAGGCGAGCCGAATGTTAAGAACTCTTGCAGGCGGCGTTGATGCATGTGTGACGGTGACGATCATCGACGGGCTCGTGCTCGCGCGTTCGGCGTTTCACCATTCAATTAACTACCGCTCGGTAGTCATCTTCGGACGCGCAATGTTGATCGAAGATCCTGAGGAGAAATACAAGGCGCTCGTCGCGCTGTCGGAACACATCATTCGCGGCAGATGGAACGACGTTCGCGAACCGACGGAGCAGGAGATGAGAGCGACGACGGTGCTCGAGCTGCCGTTAGTCGAAGCGTCGGCAAAGATTCGCACGGGACCACCGCTGGATGACGAGGAAGATTATGCTTTGCCGATCTGGGCGGGAGTCGTGCCGCTGCGATTGGAGGCCGGCGAACCTATTCCCGATCCGCGTTTATCCGCGGAAATCAGCGTCCCTGATTACGCGCGACACTACAAACGTTAGTCATTTTTTGAGAGCTTCTATTAGCACGCGTCCCGTGGTGTTTGACGGTGAAGTAACACGGATTAACGCGGATATTGTTGGAGCGATATCCGCGGGTGATGCTGGTTGGAAGTAGCGACCGGGCGTGATGCCGGACGCCATGATCATCGTTGGCACGTGCGTGTCGTACGAATAGGCTGAGCCGTGCGTAGCTGTGATCGTGTCGCCCAGATACTTGAACGGCTCGGGAATGATCACGATGTCGCCGCTGCGCGCCGGATGAAAACCGTGAAGCACGCGTCGCTCAATCGGATCCGTGATCGAAGTTGCGCCACGCATAAGTTGGGTACGCGAGAAGGCGCGAGCAACACCGGGAAACGTTAACGCCGCCGATACCACCACGTGTGAAAACTCCTCGACACTCACGCCGTCACGTCGCAGCGCATCGTAGTTGAAGTAAAGGTTGCCGTTGATGAACCACTCGCGCATCGTTCCGGCTTCGCTGTACTTCAGAAGGTAATCGGCGGAAGGATCCGGCGATTTGCCTTGCGGGTTGTAACGAGCACTGATTGCCTTTCCGATCGTCGCAAACAGATCCTCACGCTTCAGTCGCGAGCCGCCCAGGCCAAGATCCGCAGCATGTTCGGGAATCGGCGACACACCGTGATCGGAAGTGAAAGCGACGATCGTATTCGACAGTCCTACACGTTCATTTACAAAGTCGAGCAGGGCCCCGATCTGCCGGTCAGTCCGCAGTGTCATGTCCATCGCTTCGTGGCTGTATGGTCCATAGCGATGGCCCACGTAGTCGTTTCCTGAAAAACTGACGCTCAGGACGTCCGGATCGTCGTCCTGGCCCAGTTGCTCGTTCACGATTGCCTGTTGCGCAAACGAGAGCAGCAGGTCGTTTATGAAAGGTGAGTGGTCCAGGTGTGTGTAATAGGCGCCACGGGGCGAGGTTGCGCCGCCGGTGATCCAGTGAGGAAATGCATTCGTGTCGCCCGACGTACGGCCGACAGTCTCCCAGGAAGGCGTATCTGCGCCGGCACGTTTCACGTATTCAGCTTCCGGAAGCAGTCGTTCCCATTTTGCGTTGAAGTACTTGTCGGCTGGTTTCCCGTTGTTGAAGTTGGTGACCCAGGTTGGCAGTGCGTCGAAGTAGTAAGTTGACGACACGATGTTTCCTGAGGCGGTGGTGA
>DASTQB010000219.1:0-5831 GCA_035761985.1 Pyrinomonadaceae bacterium | reverse complement strand
TTCCGGCAAACCCGTGTACGACTGTTTACCGCGAGGTTGCTGCGGGTTCTGCCGATCCTCGACGCGCAGAGTTAAACGATTCTCACCAGACTTGAGATAAGGCGAGATGTCAAACTGGAACGGAACGTGACCACCGCGATTGTGGCCGACTTCCTGACCGTTGATCCACACGGTGCAGGCGTAGTCGACTGCGCCGAAGTTGAGCAACAGGTCTCGTTTGTAAAACTCTTCCGGCAGCTCGAACGATCGAGCATACCAGACGACTTCGTGGATCGATTTATCGTTGATGCCCGAGAGTGCAGTCTGGTAAGCAAACGGCACTATGATCTGCATAGGCAGTCGTCGGCCGTCAAACCAGCCCTGGCTCAAACCTTCGTCGGCATCGTCGAATGCAAACTCCCACTCGCCGTTGAGATTGAACCAGATACTGCGTACAAACTGCGGACGCGGGTACTCAGCGCGGGGGATATCTTTTCGACTAAGAATCATAATTGTAGGGGCGGCCCTCCGTGGCCGCCCCAGCGTAGTTTCTAACGCAGGGGTGGCCACAGAGGGCCACCCCTACAATGAAGCAAGTGAAAATCAAAACCACAAAGTCACGAGGGCATAGCCGCCGGACGTGCGTCACCCGTATTTGGGGTGCGAAGCATTTGTGGTTCAGTTCTTTCAACACCAATCGATCTTCCTGTATCACTTAAATTTGAAATGTCCCAGGCAGTTAACTTGCCGTTGCAGATCAACCTGCCCTCTTCACTTATCTCATATTGTCCGTCGCGAGACGAGAGCCGGTATGAAACGTGGCCGTTTTTACGGCTGCCCAGCGCAATCAGCTCACGCCCATTAGGCAAACAATAAACTCCCCCCACTCTCAGTTCCATGTAAAACTTCCCCCCTGCTCGTTCTTAACCCGTGCGCGCCCCGCGCGCGTTAGTTCTTAACCTGCGCCAAACTTTTCCGGTAACTCAATTTCATTTCTCGAAAACACTGATCGAGACTATCCGCAAACGGCGCCATGAAACTTCCACGCTCACTCGACAGCGCAGTGTACGAAGGACGTGCTGCGACGAACCCAAGCGCACTCGATGGCCGAGGTTGAATGCCGGACGTATCGTGCCCCGCACGTGTTGCAGCGAGTTGTGCAAACTCAGCCCACGTCAGTTGTCCCGAATTCGCAAGGTGCCAGATACCATGCTCGCCGTCTATCAGCAGATCCAGAACCGCATTCACGAGATCCGGAACATACGTGGGCGAAACGGTAATGTCGTCAGCGGCAAAAAACGGCCGGCCCTTCGACAGCGTATCAAGCACTGCGTGAACAAAGTTGAAGCGATCCCACGGTCCAAAAAACGCGCTCGTGCGAATCACCAGCGCCCGCGGAAAGTTTTCGAGCACGCGCATCTCAGCTTCTGCTTTACTCTTTCCGTAAATGTTCAACGGCGCACAGGAATCACTTTCGATGTACACCTCTCTCTTCGAACCATCGAAAACGAGATCGGAAGAAAACGTAACGAGCGGCAGTCCGTGTCGCTCACATTCCGTTGCCAGACAGACCGGACCGACGACGTTCTCGCGCATGCAGCGGTCGGCATCTGCCTCGGCATCGTCGACGCGAACGTAACCCGCAGCGTTGATGATGGCCCACGGCTCGTACTGGTCTAACGCTCGAGCGACCGATTCTCGATCTGCAATGTCAAGCTGTTCGCGATTTAAGAGTTGATACGCCAGCCCTCGTATCGTGCATACTCGTGCAAACGCCTGCCCAAGTGTTCCCGTGGCTCCGGTAATCAACAGGCAACGGCTCGCATCACCCGTTCTCCTGACGCTCCTGCTACTCGACGAAGGCAACTGATCGCGATAGTGGCTGACTGGTGGATAACAAAGCCGATCCAGTCGGCGCCACCAGCCTGGAGTGTCCAGTGCTGGATGATCGAATTCCTCTCCGGAAGCGAGCGTACGAATCATCTTCGCTAACGCAGTAGGCCGCGGCGCCGGTGCGCGAAGATCGAAAACACCCGATTCGTAACAACCCGTGTTACGCGTCAGCAGGCTGTTCCAGTCAAACGCACCAAACGCAGCCCACGCTGTTAACGCACGGACGTCGACTTGCTTCGAACGCAACTCGACAGCCGCATCCCAGAACTCCTTGAACCACCGCAACTGTTCCTCTCGCGTACAGCCGAGGTGAACCTCAGTAACCGCAAGAGGCACACGGTATCGCTCCCACGCTTCACGTAGAATTTCTTTCGGACCAGCGACGCCTGCGGCACGAACTCTCACTGCCTCTATGTCTGCATAGACGTGAGAACCGTTTCCTCCTCTTGTCTGCGCCGGGTACCGTGTAGTCCGTTCGTCGAGAAATCGCTCGCTCGTGACGTAATGATTGACGCCGAGCATTTCAGGTTCAGTGTGGTTGTCGCGAAACCACTGCAACTCACTTGTCTCGATGCCAAGGGCGCGCAGGTATCGCCACATCCTGCTGCCACGGTTGAGCCGTCCACATAGAAGATCAAACGTCAGCCAGCGTCTCTCATTTTCAAACTCCGCCTGGTACGCAAGCGTAGGCGTGCTGAACGTCTTTCCGAGATCTTCCGTCGGGATCAGTTTTGCTTCAGGATTAACTTCGCGCACTGCACGCATTGCCAGCACAATGGCGCGACATTGCCCGAGCAATGCACGCGCAAACAGCCGCGCGTCGTACTGGTGCGGATACCAGTGGCCGTACAAACAACTGAAACGTGCGGTTGTCAGAGGTTCGTTAACGGGCGTATACGCAGTGACCCACGGATAGCGCTGAGCCACTGTCTTCGCATACTTTGCGAGTTTTTCGGGAAACTCGGGATCGAGAAGATTGGTATAACGCGGACCACTGCCGTGATGGACTAAACCAACGATCGGCGTGAGGCCGAGCCGTTGAAGCTCACTCATCCGCTCGTCTGGCCAGGACCAGTCGATACTATCCAAACCATCGGGCGCAGTTCGCTCCCAAAGGATTGGATAGCGGAGCCGGCACACTCCCAGCTCCGCTAATCGTTCGAGATCCTTGATGCGTAACGCGTGGCCGCTACGTTCGAGTTGGTCTGAGTAGCTATGTCCAACCCGATTAACTGTACATTCGACTCCGGCCCACAATTCAGGCATCCGGACCCCTAACCTCGTCACGGTCATACAACACTCTAGCGGTTAACTACGGTGATCACCCGTTCCGGAATCACGAGATGATCCGTCCTCACACCGTAACCATTACCCTTTCCGTTGCCCTGCGCATGGACCGTAGCTTCAACTCTCTTCATGCCGGCGATCTTGCCGTACGTGGTGAGAGCCTGGGCCACGATCTGGTCCATGTTGTAATACTTGTAAGTGGCCAGCCGGCCGACAAAGTGAACGTCCGTCGTCGCGTCCGCCAGCTTCTTGTAACGTGCGTACAAGTCGCTGTTTTCCTTACGCGGCACCGGATAGTAAGCATCGCCCTGCGACTTCGGAAACTCGTAGACGATGCTCGTCTTTGCATGCTCCTGCCCGGTCAGGTACTTAAACTCAGTCACGCGTGTGTAGAGTTGCTCGTTTGGATAATTGACGACAGGCGCCGACTGGTAAACCTGCGTGTCGTGGGTTTCGTGTTTGAACTCCAGCGAACGATACGGCAACTTGCCGTAGCAGTAATCGAAATACGAATCGACCGGCCCCGTGTAGATCATCTCCTTGAAAGGAATGTCTTTCTCGATCTCGCGGTAGTCGCAGTTCAACATGATCTTGATGTTTGGATGATCAAGCATGTTCTCAAACATTCGCGTATAGCCATGCAGAGGCATCGCCTGGTACGTGTCAGTGAAATACCGATCGTCACGATTCGTTCGTGTGGGCACTCTCGAAGTCACACTGGCGTCGAGTTCTGATGGATCGAGTCCCCATTGCTTGCGCGTGTAATTGCGAAAAAACTTTTCGTATAACTCCCTTCCAACCTTGCTGACTACGACGTCTTCCGACGTGCGTACCCGTTCAACCGGCTCGGCAACCTTCTTGAAAAACTCTTCGACTTCAAAAGAAGTCAGATTCAATCCGTAAAGCGAATTAATCGTATCGAGATTAATGGGAATGGGGACAATCTGCCCATCCACGCTCGCGCGAACGCGATGCTGGTACGGGCGCCATTCAGTAAAACGGGACAAATACTCAAACACATCACGCGAGTTCGTGTGGAATATATGAGGACCGTATTTATGAACGAGGATTCCTGCCTCGTTGTAATGATCGTAAGCGTTGCCGCCGATATGCGGACGCTTGTCGCAAAGCAAAACCTTTTTGTCCGACCCCGCTGCCAGTCGTTCCGCCAGAACACTGCCGGCGAAGCCGGCGCCTACAATTAGATAATCAAACATCGCATAAACCCTCCTGGTCCCTGGTGTTAAGTAGTGATGGCTACGTTCGCTCGAGTGTTAACTTTGTTAAGCGGTAAAGAGGCCGAGCGAACAGGCCGTCTTTTTTCTACTACGTGGTCGATCAAATCCGCCATTTGCGCCCACGTCTTGTCCCACGACACGTTTTCGAGAAACGCATCGACTCTTGCCAACCATTCGGATCGTTCCGAACCCGAAAGGATCTTTTCAGCAGCCTGGATAAACTCGTCCGGGTCATCCGCGATCTCGACGAGTTTCAATTGGCCATAGGGCCGAACAACGTCTGTGATCGAAGTGGAGATAACCGGCCGTCCAGCCGCGAGGTATTCCGGCGTTTTTGTCGGACTGATGTAACGCGTCGATTCGTTACGGGCGAAGAGCAACAAGGCTATGTCCCAACTCGCCAGGTAATCCGGAAGCTCGTCGTATTTCTTTGATCCGAGATAATAAATATTCGGGCGTTGCGGTAGCGCCGCAGGATCGATCTTCACGACCGGACCGATCATGACGAAATTCCAATCGGGGCGTTTCGCCGCAACTCTGTCCAACAGCTCGGCGTCGAATCGCTCGTCGATGACGCCGAAGAATCCGAGCCGCGGGTGCGGAATATGTGCCTGATCTTCAGGATCGGCAACAGCAGTTCTCGCTCTGCGGAAATGTGCCGCATCGATGCTGCTCGGAAACGCATAAACCGAATGGTGCTGCTTACACTTGACCTCGTACAAACTCTGCCCGCCGGTAAAAACAAGATCCGCACAGCGAAACAGCTTCTTTTCGAGCTGGGGCAATCGTGAGTGAGCGCCCTTGAACGCAGAGAGCTCGTCCATGCAATCGTAAACTGTTGCGATCGGATTGAATTGATCCGTAAACGTGAGCGCCATTGGCGTGTAGTACCAGAAAACGTACTCACGGATGTCGTGATCGACCATTAACTGTCGCGTCATCTCTTTCATGACCGCGTTGATCGCAATCTCGCTTCTAAGCCCATCGGGTAATTGCGGCACGACGACGTGTACGCCGGCTTCAGCTTCGCGCACCTCGAGTCGCATTGAGCCGTTGCCAAACACCGGTTCTTCAATGAAGAAGACGCGGCGTTTTTTCGCACAACGTGTTAACAGGTGTTGTGGTCGTTGATACACAAAATCCCAACGCAGGTGTGAGAAGCAAATGAGATCCGCTTTATCACTAGTGTCAAGAGCCGTACTTAATATTGCGCTTGTTTTATTCATAAATCCTCCAACGTACTCAACTGAGACTCTCACCATGTCGCTGTGTCGCGCGCGCACGCCCGCGCAACGGAGAGCGATTCACAACTTGCGACTTTATGTATTAATGGCCGGCTGGGTTTGAGAAGTTGTTGGTTCCACCCGGCCTATATGGGTTAGTTACTGCCGTCCCATTAAACCATTTTATTGAAATCAGGAACTTCGCCTTAAT
>DASTQB010000218.1:0-9397 GCA_035761985.1 Pyrinomonadaceae bacterium | reverse complement strand
ATCGAAGGCGAAGCAAATTGTTTTACAAGCTTTCCGAGAAGCATCTACTGGGCCATCGTGACTCTGACTACGGTGGGCTACGGTGATCTCTCGCCACGGACGTCGCTCGGTCAAATCGTAGCATCGGTGGTCATGGTGATCGGCTACGGCATCATTGCAGTTCCCACAGGTATCGTGTCGGTGGAACTCGCACAGGCGGTGCGAGAAAGGAAGATCTCGGGTCAGGCTTGTCCTGCATGCTCAGCTCAGGGACATGATCCGGACGCTAGCCATTGCAAGTATTGCGGGTCGAGGTTGTAGAGACTTACTGCGCGTAATAACCCGGACGTGTACGTGCTATGAGGTCGGCCCGGTTGACGATTGAAACCTGCACCCAGCGCCAGCTGCCGTCGCGCGTGCCGTTTGTCGGTTTGTATCCAAGACTGTAAACCTTGCCGAGATCGTTGATCACCTGCTCATACACGCCATTCAGGTCCGAAATCTTTCGCGCCTGGTAATACGACCCGCCACTCTCCTCCGCCAGCAGGTTTAGCGCACGACGCGCGTTCTCGTACTCTTCTGCCAGCGCCGCACTTCCGTAGTGCTCCTCGGTGTCGAGATAGATCGGCACGATCAGCGTGTCGGTCTGCCGCACCTGTTCGAGTAGATCAGCGAAGGTCGTGTTCGAACCACGCAATGGACCAAAACGCATGAAGGAGCCGTCCACGCCGTCGCTCATCAGCACCACTGCGCGACGTCGTTCCAACGTCTTTGGTCCAATCACGCTGTCGAGCGCGAACTTCACTGCGTCCCACACGTGCGATCCGCCCTGACCTTCCATCTTCGCAACACTCGACACGAGTTCCGCGCGATCCAGCGTGAGGGGCGAGACGACGTTTGCCACGTCAGAGAAGGTGACGATCGCGAGCCTGTCTTTCGGACGCGCTGCTTCGATGAATCGCAGTGTCGACTTCCTGATCAGGTCACGCTTGTCCTTTGTGGATCCTGACAGGTCAACGAGTAACACGAGATCGAACGGCACGTCAGTCGAAGCAAAATAGGTGACTGCCTGTTCCTGGTTGTTTTCCATGACCCGGAAGTCGTCTTTCGTCAACGAGCCGACAAACGTCTTCAATTTGTTATTGAAGACACTGACGTTGAGACTCACGAGGTTCGTTTCAGTTTTTATAACGTCGTCCGGCTCGACTTCCGTCGGATCGAGTCGCGCGGAGTCGATTGCTTTTGTAAGCGACTCTGTTAGTTGCTTTGAGAGCTGGCTGCTGGGCGGCTGGCGTGCTTTGACGAGCGGTTTGCCGTAAGTGCGTTCGAGCTCTCTGATGTAAAGATCGATCGACGGCAGGCCATACTCTGCACGCCTTGCGTCGAGCTTCTCCTGGTCTTCAACTGGATAGAGGATCAGAAACCCGCCGAGGCTGACAGCCTGCGTGCCGAAGAGTTGTTTCATGCCGGCGCTGACGCGCAACCGATCGTATAGTCCGGCAAATTCCGATTTCTGACTTGGGTCTTTTTTAATTACCGCGACGATCAGCGGCAACAAGTCGCGTTGCAATTCGTAGGTGCCGCCGTTTTTGAGAAGCTGAAATGTGGCAAGGACGCCATCGCGATCGACCAGGGCACTGGTGGGCCAACCATGCAGCTTTAGTATCTCGCAGAGTTTCGCCGTGTGCTCAGCGTAAAGCTTGTGTAGTTTCTCGCGGTCTGACTGTTTCGTCTGATCCTTGTCGACCACTTGCAGCAACAACTCGCGCTGCTTGTTGGCCATCTTGAGCAGCTCTTCCTTGAGCTTCTTGTCGGGTTTGGACGGCGGTGGAGCATCGACGCGGGCGAGCATCGCCCTGACGTCGTCCTGCGTGACGCACGACTGCGCTTTCGTCGCAACTGAAGCAAAGGAAACTAAGAGCAGTGCAAGTAAAACAAACTTCATCTGTACTCTGTTACACGACATCCCCGAGCTGCTTGTTCATCGTCAGGAAGTCGAAGTTGTTCCACGCCTCAACGATTTTTCCATTCTCGATCCGAACAATCGTCATTCCGGTAAACTCGATCGGCGATTGGGTCGCCGCTCTTCCCATGAACTCTCCTTCGTGCTTACCACGCACGGAGCAGCGTGCAGCGACTTTATCGCCTTCAGCAACCAGGTCTTCTACGATGATCATCATGTTCGGGAACGCTTGCCGGAACACCGTGTGAAACGGTCTGAAATCCTTCGGACCTGTAATCGGGTTTGCGGGATCAGCCGCCAATCCGTGAGCGATGCCGTGTTCGGCAAACATCTCCTCGATGGCCTCGGCGCGTCCCTTGTTCCAAACTTCATCAAACCAGCGACGGACTAATTCTTTGTTTTCTTCCGACATGAGGCGACCTCCAGTGCCGTGTGTTAACGGTCAAAGTGTGTTCGCGATGCGTGTGATGAGGAAACCTTATACAAAGTTTGCAGGCGGTTCAACCTGAAGGCTCAGGAATCGGATCCTCGCCCGTATCTGCCTCGCCAACTCCACGCGGCACGAATAGCACGGCCACGAACGCGAGTGCAGCGTAACCCGCCGTCAGCAGAAACAGGACGCGATAGCTGTTGAAGAGATCGAAGATGCTGCCGTTTAATGGGTCGCCGATCATGCCGCCCAGAGCCATGCAGAGCAGGTAGAGCGCTGCGAGCACTCCGCGAAGATGGCGCGGAACGGGTTCGACGAAGAGCGGATAGGCATTCACAGTCGGCAACGCCCAGCTCGCCGACGCGAGTGCGAGCAGCGGTATCGCGTGATTGAGCTGTGTGACCCGATCGAGCGCGAGCATGCAGGCGGCCATCGTGGCGAAGCCGATCAGTATTGTGTTGCGCCGTCCGAGGCGGACTCCGATGAAACCCGCGGGGATGGCGCCGATGACGCCGCCCATGGCCCATGCGATGAATCCGATCGTGACGTCCTGCGGTCGAACACCGAAGCGCTCAGTGGCGTGCAATGCATACCACGTAGTGAAGCTTTGAAAAGTCAGTTGTAACAGAAGCACAGCAATGAAGATCGGCCGTATGCCCGGGACTACGCCTCGAATGGCAGCCCATGCCGCATCGGCAAGCGAACGAAAGGTGACGTCCGCAGACTGAGATTCCGCGACTTTCGGCTCGCGCAGTCCGACCATGAACGCGGCTGCGATGACGAGAACGCTGCCACTCGCGATCAAAAATGCAGGGCGCATTCCGAGTATTCGGCCCAGCATCAGAAACGCAATCGCTGCAACGCACATCTGGAACGTGATTGAACTGGTTGCGAGCGAACGGTGGCGCGACGGCACGAGATCGGCTACGAGCGCCTGGAATGGCGAGCGCTGAATATTTAGCCCTGTGTGCAGCGCGATCATCGCGCCGACGAGGAAGGGAAGTCCGAATGCTGACGAGAAGGGAACCAGTGCCATGCCCGCCGCGGACAGTGCGTATCCGGCGAGCACAAGTGGCAAGCGTCCGCGGCCGCGAGCGCTGGCGCGATCTGAAGCTGGTCCTGCCCACGGCACGAGCAGTAGCAACAGAACATTATCGATAGCCATGATCGCGCCGATGGCCGTACGATTATCGTCGCCGAGAGCGTCGCGCACGAGTGGCGGGATGAAGGTGCTGAGTAGCGGTCCTGTTACGCCGGCAAATAGACCACCAAGCCCGATGAGCAGGCAAACGCGATATGGGATGGGTGATATTCTATTGGAAATGCCCACTTGAGGATATTTAACCACGGATCATGCGGATGATGACGGAGAAAGATAATTCATTTCGACGGCTGTGTGCAGCTCTCTTCAAGCCGGTAGATATCTCATTCCTCGTTTTCTTCCGCATCCTCTTCGGCGGCATCATGCTGTGGGAAGTTTATCGCTACTTCACTTACGGCTGGATCACGCGTTACTTCGTTGAACCTGTTATCACGTTCACTTACTACGGCTTCAGTTGGGTGAAACCTTGGCCGGGGCGCGGGATGTACATTCACTTCCTTGTGCTCGGTGTGGCCGCGGCTTGCGTGATGGCCGGGTTTCTTTACCGCATTGCCGCGCCGGTTTTCTTCGTTGCGTTCACATACTTTTTCCTGCTGGACCAGACGCGTTATCTCAATCACTTTTATCTCGTTTGCCTGATCAGTTTTCTGATGTGTTTTCTTCCGGCAGAACGCGCCTTTTCCGTCGATGCGTCGCTGCGCCCGAAGATCCGTTCAGACGTGGTTCCAGCGTGGACCTTGTGGTTGCTGCGAGTGCAAGTCGGCATTCCGTATTTTTACGGCGGCATCGCCAAACTCAACAGCGATTGGGTACAGGGCGGCGAGCCGATGCGCACGTGGCTAAGTCCTTTGACGCGCGCGACCGGAGGTAGTCCTGTCTTCACGTCTGACTGGGTAGTTTATGGTTTCGTGATTGGCGGATTGTTGCTCGACCTGCTGGTGGTGCCGCTGCTGCTCTGGCGACGCACGCGCATCTTCGCGTTCGCGGCTGCAGTTTTATTCAACCTCATCAACGCAGTGATTTTCGATATCGGCATCTTTCCATGGCTGATGCTCGGCGCCCTTTTGATCTACTTTCCGCCCGATCTGATGCGACGCTTTGCTCGCGCGTTTATGTCGCCGGAAGACGACTTTCACAAGGCGCAGCCGTCCGTCATGCCTGAGCCAGGGAGCAGTTGCCCGTCGTTAACAACGTCGCAAAAAGTAGTGGCAGGACTTCTGGCGGGCTACCTTGTTGTCCATCTGCTGCTCCCGCTTCGACATTACCTCTATCCCGGCAACGTTAGTTGGACCGAAGAAGGACATAACTTTGCGTGGCACATGAAGCTGCGAACAAAGGTCGGTGAGGCGGTCTTTACTGTCACACATCCTGCGAGTGGACAAACGTGGACCATCAAGCCGCAGGATTATCTAAAGTCGCATCAGTTGATGAAGATGATTACGAAGCCTGACTTGATCGTGCAGTTTGCACACTTTCTCGCCGAGGAGAAGAGGAGAGAGGGTTACGACAATGTTGAAGTGCGTGCGCGCGTACAGGCTTCTCTTAACGGCCGGCAACCGCAGTTGCTAATCGATCCCAACGTCGACCTCACGAAAGAAGAAGTAAGTTTGTTACCCGCCCGCTGGATCGTCCCGCTCACTACGCCACTCGGTTCGCGCGAGCCGTCATCGGCGTCTGCGCCGGCGAATTCGAGCTACAGTTCCAGCGATCCCGATTCCGAGTAACACCCGTCCAGATCTGATTCGCGTTCATCCGCGTAAATCCGCGGCTAAGGCTTTCATCAGGATCTTCCACCGAATTGACGCAAGGTGCGCGGTTGAATCTGTAACAGCTCCTGAAACCGCGGGAGACTACGCAACGGATCGAGATAACTGTCGTGGTCCAGCCATTTTCGATCGGCGCAAAACGGAACCGACTTCTCCAGGCACGTGATTGCTTCTTCGAGTTCACCCGCAATCGAGAATGCGCAGGCGGCGTTGTAGAGCACGTTCGGATCTTCTGAATCGAGTTCGACGGCGCGTCGCGTCCACTCCAGCCCGCGCTTTGCCTGGCCCAGTTCGATGTGCGCAATTGCTCCGAGAAGAAGTGGCCTGACATCACCCGGATAAAACTCCAGATGATTTTGGACCGCGTCGAGACAGCGCTCGGAAGTCTCCTCCTTCAACTCTTGGCGCTGCTGACCGCGGTAAATACCGCTCAGCATTGAAAGTGCATCAATACTCTCCGGACGGACTGCTGCCGCTTGCTCGAGTAGCTGTGCTGCCTTGTCGAGCTTGCCCTGCGAGAAACAGGCGCGTGCGTAATAATAATTCGCCTCATACAGCCTGGGATTCAGGTGCAGCGCAGTCTCGAACTCTGTTTCCGCTTCCAAATAACGGCCACTCTGTGCAAGAAAGATCCCTCGCGAGGCGTGTGCCTGGGCCAGGCCGGGATCGATCTCGACCGCTTTCAAACTCGCGCGGTCCGCGTCTGCAAGATCCGACTCAACACCGCCCCAGTCCATGTAGAGGAAAGAGGAACAGTCGGCTACGCCTGCGTACGCGGGTCCAAACTGATCGTCGATCGCGATCGCTTTCAGGTACATGCGCCTGGCGGATTCAAGGCTTGCGCGTCGCATGTTGTGAAAGAGCTGGTGGCCGCGGAGGTAGTATTCGTAGGCTTCGATGGACGTCGTTCGCACTCTTTGCAACGCGCGTTGATCGGCAGAGCTCAGCACCACTTGAAGCGCCTTCACAGTGCTTTGTGCAATATCGTCCTGAACAGCAAAAATGTCTTCGAGTTTGCGGTCGTACTTTCCTGACCAGAGCTGGTAACCATCGACTGCACTGATCAGTTGAGCAGTGATGCGGATATTGCCGCTTGCCTTTCTGACACTTCCTTCAAGCACTGTGTTCACGTTCAGTTGTTTGCCTACTTCGCGAATATCGAGCGCCGGCGACTTGAATCTGAAAGACGATGTCCGCGATGCGACATGAAGGTTAGGCAAGCTGGCGAGCCTATTGATGAGTTCGTCAGCCAATCCTTCGCAGAAGTAACCCTGGTCCTTATCGGGACTCGTGTCGACGAACGGCAGTACGGCGATTGACGGAACGGCCGCAATCAGCCCCGCACACTGCTCGATGCGCTCTGCCGGTTGAGTCTCTTCAACGTCGACGATGAAACGGTAGCCGCGCCTTGGGATCGTCTCGATGTAGCGAGGATGCCGAGCGTCGTCGCCCAGCGTCTTTCTTAGCTGCACAATGGTGTAGGTTAGATTCGACTCCTCGACAAAGGTGTCAGGCCAGAGCCGCGTCATCAACTCTCGCTTCTCGATGATTCGCCCGCGGTTTTCAACCAGAGTTAGAAGCGTCTCGACAACCTTCGGCGCCAGCAGCAAAGGATTGCCCTCACGCAGCAGCACCTTCTGCCCCGCATCGAGGGTAAATTCGCCAAAACGATAACAATGATTGGTGAGCCCCGGCATGGTTCCTAGTAACTTCCTATGAACTTCCTCATGGTTTCTTCAGGACTCGTAAACTCGCGTCATGTAGTTTGATTGCGCACGGGGTTAACAAGGCGGGGGGCCAGATTCTAACAGCCGCTCCAGCGCGCAGCAATCAGGTTGGTGCGTGATACGGGACAAAAGTCCCAGCCCTGCAGCGCAAAACTATGTGCAAGCGGGATGAAACTCCCATAGCCAAACGCTGGACCAAAGCTCATCATGCCGCGCGTGCGAAAGGTGGTTTGTAGTTCCCTGACTAGTCCCCCTTCGTAGAACGTCAACAAACCTGGAGGAACGTATGAAACGCTTTCTACTCTTTGCAATCTTCATAGCAACCTGTTGTCTACTTGTCGGTATTGCGCCGTCGGCGACCAGCACCACATCTGCCGCGGCCGTTGATAATCTCTCGCCTCTCACTAACCAGGAACTCGCGCTCGCTCGCAGTGCGACAGCCAAGTATCACGACTTCGATCGTGCCGACGCTGAGGGTTTTGAGTTTTTACATTGCGTGCCGGGCGAAGGGCTCGAGTACGTCAACTGGTCCCTTGTCGACTGTAACTTCGACATCGAGCAGCCGGAAGCGCTGCACTACATCGAAAGCGGGAACGGCTTGAAACTTGTCGGTGTGGAGTATGTCGTGCCGACTGCTTGCACAGCCACGGCGCCGGAAGGGTTCACGGGTGATGCTGATGAATGGGAGTTTATGGCTGAAGGTTTGCCCATTTGGGCGCTGAGAGCCGCGCTGTGGTTACCCAATCCCGAGGGTATGTTCGAAGAGCACAACCCGCGCATAACCACGCAATGCCCGTGAGTTTGTAAAACCTGGCTCCGGGATCTCCGACACTCCGCTCAGTGTTCATAGCGTAAGGAACAGCTCTCATGTGCAAACTAACACTAGTGCTTCTCGCGTTGATTTGTGCCGGCGTAGTGGTTCTAACTCCCGGAGCTTTGGCTACCAGTACCGACGACGTTCTGAATGAAGAATTGTCTGCGATTCTCAACCGGCACGGGTTTACCGGCAGAGTCGGATTGAGTCTCGAACAAAGGCTGGGACGAAAGATCGACAACCAGCTTGCGGACCTGGGCCGGCTTGCTTTTCACGACAGCCTGCTTGGTTTGAATGACGATAACTCGTGCTCAGGCTGTCACTCGGCGCCTTTGGGGTTCGGCGATTCGCAGTCGATTGCCATCGGCGTTGAAAATAACAACGTCGTAGGTCCCGGCCGGACCGGTCCACGCAATCAACGTCGCACGCCGATCGTTCTCAACAACGTTTTTTATCCGGCGCTGATGTGGAACTCGCGTTTCGCTTCAGTGTCTGGTGATCCCTTCGATAACAGTGGCGGGTTTCAGTTCCCGTCTCCGGAAGGCTTCGCGCTCTCCGCGCTTCCGCACCTGCTGACGGCGCAGGCGTTTATTCCTACGACTGAGAAGCCCGAGATGAGTGGTTTTCATCCTTCGGTGCCGGGGACTAACGATGGTATTCGCGCGGCTGTTGTCGAGCGTTTGAATGCGAATAGTGAATATCGAAAGTTGTTTGGCAGGAACTTCGCGGAGGTGAAGTCAGGTGCGGCGATCACTTTCGAGATGCTTGCGCGTGCGATAGCGGAGTTTGAGTTCACACTCGTTTTCGCTGATGCGCCGATCGACAAATTTGCGCGCGGGCAGAAGAATGCTATGACCGAGGATGAGAAGCGCGGTGCGCTGATCTTCTTTGGATCGGGCAACTGCGTCAGCTGTCATGCGGTGTCGGGGCAGTCGAACGAAATGTTCAGCGACTTCCGGCAGCATGTTGCGGGTATTCCTCAGATCGCACCGGCTGTTGGGAACGTTACGTTTGATGGTCCAGGCGCGAACGAGGATTTTGGTCTGGAGCAGGTTACAGGAAATCCGAATGACCGCTATGCGTTCCGAACCTCGCCGCTGCGAAACCTTGCATTGCAGCCTGCGTTTTTTCACAACGGCGCGTTCACCAGGCTGGAAGATGCAGTGCGTTACCACCTTGACGCCGTCGGCTCAGCTGCAAGTTACAACCCAGTCGCGGCAGGTGTCGCGCCTGACCTGCAAGGCCCACAAGGACCTCTTGCGCCGGTTTTAGCGCGCATCGATCCGGCACTCGCGACGCCAATCACATTGTCGAGCGACGAGTTTGATTGGCTAATCGCCTTCCTGCGCACAGGCCTTCTCGATCCGAAAGCCAATCCCCACGACCTCCGCAAACTCATTCCCGCCCGCGTCCCCAGCGGCCGTCCGATTCACGTCTTCCAGTGACGCGGATAACGCGGATTTATTAATGCTTGATTACTTTCAAAGGGTACTCAGCCAGCGTTGATGTGACTGAAATGAACGGTCAGGGAGGTGAGGCACTGCCCAGCTCCGCCCACGACGTTTACAGGTGAGGTTGATCCGCTTGGTGCTAACTACTCTCGAGCGTTTGCTTCA
>DASTQB010000217.1:0-3445 GCA_035761985.1 Pyrinomonadaceae bacterium | reverse complement strand
TATTAGCAAACAGTAGAACACTCGTTTTGACCGCCCTGGTCATTTTGATCGTGGCGGGTTTTGGTTTTCGTGTGACCGGGCTCAGCGCGGAAGGTCTGAGCGAGGATGAGCTGAACAAGCTCAACGCTGTCGCCGACTATCGCGCAAACGGGCTTACCGGCGCAAATGGCGAGCATCCGATGCTGATGAAAGCGTTGCAGACCGCCAGCATCATCGTCGCTGAAAAGTGGAACAACACGTCGTTTGTCGCTGCTCGACCCGCCGCACGCATCGCGCCCGAAACCGCGTTGCGATTACCCGGCGCCATTGCCGGTGCACTCAGCACGTTATTAATTTTTCTGATCGCTTCCGAACTCTTCGGCGTGGAAGTCGCTTTGATCAGCGCCGCATTGTGGGCGTTCGATCCAACCGCCATCGGTTTCAATCGCATCGCGAAGGAAGACACGTTTCTGATTTTCTTTTTCCTGCTGGCGAACGTGTTTTGGCTGCGCGGGCAGCGCGTTGCTGAAAGCACGGATCAGAATCCGAATAAGTACTACTGGGCCAGTGCCGCGTCGTACGGAGCGATGGTCGCGTCGAAGTATGTGCCGCACTTGTTTGCCATCAGCGTGTGCTACTACTGGATGTTTCAGAACTTGCCAGAGACGCGGTGGCGGATGGGGAAGATAAAGTTTTTGAAGTTCTTTGCGATCATGGGGATCGTGTTCCTCGTGCTGAGTCCGACGGTCCTGCTTCCCGAAACGTGGCGTCAGATGGGGCTGTTTGCCGGAGGTAATCGCGTCGTTCACGACGGTTACGAATTCATGGGCCAACTGTACACGCAACGTTTCAGCGACTGGCTCAGCGGCATACCCGTTTACTTCTATTTTGTGTTCACGGCTGTGAAGCTGCCGCTGTTGACTCTGCTTGGATTTCTGATTGGTCTACCGCTGTTGTTCAGACGCAAGCTTGGCGACGGGCGTTACTTCATTCTGTTCTGGTTCATGTTGTGGATCGTCGCGTTCTGTTTTCCGGGTGGGAAGTTTACGCGCTACTACACGACTGTGTTGCCCGCGGTTTTGATCACGAGCGCGTTGGGAATTCAGTTTGCGGGTCGATGGGTTGCTAATCGGATCGCCGGGTGGGGCGATTTGAGACATTACGTGCCTGCGTGTCTCGCGGTGATTGTCATCGCTGGATCCGTAATCAACTCGGTGCAGGCTGCGCCACACTTTCGTTTGTTTACGAACTCCATTGGTGGTGGAAACGCATGGGCTGGCTACTACTTCCCGCACGATGAGTTTTACGACGCGAGCATGCGCGACGTGATGAGTGAGATCGCGAGACGCGCCCGCCCGGGCGCACGGATCGCGAGCGAGAGCCCGTCACTGGCGTCGTATTACGCCGAGCGTGCAAACCGCACAGATCTCGTCTCCGTCTACCTCTCTGATCCGGAAGCGATCAAACAACTCACGACCGGCGACTTCATCATCATCGCCCGCGGCCGTCGTTACTTCAGCAACGACACTATAATCTCATCGCTCCGCGACCACGCCACCCCCATCGCCGAATTCAAACTCGGCGACGTCCCCTCCGCGAAGATTTACGAACTCGATCCACGGTCGCTCGCCGTCCTGCGAGTCAATGCGAATTACGATTGACGAATGGTTTTCGGAAGCCTGCGAAGCAGGCGCTAGCATAAAGCCTGGGGCGTGAGCCCCAGGTCCTGAGCAAACCCAACGAACGAGCCCGTGAAACGGGCGTCAGCCTGAAACGACTCGGACTCTTTCACCCGCTTCGCGGGTTCTAAATCTTGTCAGAAAATTCCTTTCCTGGGGCTCACGCCCCAGGCTTTACGCTAACGCCTGCTTCGCAGGCTAAATTTCACAGGACTCTCTTCGGTAGCTGCCTCACAACTGAGATGATCTTCGACTTCTTCCACCAAAGCCTCCAGCTTTCCATCGTTCAGTATTGCGCCCGCCAGCGCGCGCTGATCGTCTTCCGAAAGCTGATCCATCTCATCGATGATTCTCTGAACCCTTAGCGCCATCTCTTTATCACCTGCTCAACCGTTCAGTGCCGTAGCTCGACCTCGACTGGACGGGCGTCTTTTGAATCGTAACCTTCGGGCCAGTTGGAGACGTTGACGCCGTAGAGCCAGTCGGATTCGGGCGTGACAGCGAAACGAATCTTTAGCGGCACGCCGCGCATCGCACGCAGACGCAGGAACCGGCCGGTTAAACGCCACTCCTGAATGATGGGCGACCCTTCAGGTTCCACCGGAATCAGCCGCGAACCACCATTCCATCCTTCAACAAAAAGCGTAACGCGCGTCTTCACGAACCCCGGCGGCGAATCGGTCGGCAACACCGGCTGAATGTGCGCACGCACAATGATCTCGCTGACCCGGCGTCGATCCGCCCGCTCCGGCACCGTGTATTCGAGGTATCCCGATCCGGATCCCCAAACGTAACCCGGACCTCCACCGATTTTTTCAAACCGCTGCGCACTCGCCATCTGCGGTTTGAACTGGTAAAGGATCGACTTGTCTTCCCTGACGATCATCTGCGGCAACGCCGCCTCATCGCCCTCCGAACGTGACCACGCAAACTGTCGTGGAATCAGATGCCGCTCAGTTTCCTGCACGTGCGAAGGAATCTCCGCTGACTGCATCGCCGCAAACATCTGCGACGCCCGTGCAACCTCGTTCAGCAACTCCTTATCGCGCGGCGTCGAATAAGTAACACCATAACCGCGACGTGCATCCGGCGTGAGGATCCAGAACATCACTCCGCCTCCGCCCGCCTTCGCAGTGCCGTCAAACAATGCCTTGTACCACTCGACCTGCGAAGCGCCTTTGTGGCCTTCGACACCCATTCCAAACTCACCCAACACCAAAGGCTTTCTTAAAGAGTAAGCAGCCGCAGCACGGTTCTCAATAAAGTCCTTCAACGCCGCAGGTGAATCGACAAAACTATCGTGATCGTCGCGCGGATAGTTGTGTACGTCGGCATAGTCGATCGTCGGTATCGCGTGATCCGCGAGCCACTCACGCCGTTCGGACGACGAGCGATAACCCCACGCGCCGGGTGTGACCATGTGATTGGGATCGAGCGACTTCAGATAAGCACTCATCTCCGCGAACCACGCACGCCGTTCAGCCCAGCGCCCCGTGATCACCTGTGCTTCGTTCATCAACTCCCAGGCAAAGATTGTCGGATCGTCACGATATAGAACTCCGGTAACCGTGTTACGACGCGTGATCAATTTGTCTATGTGTTCGCGATACAGCCGGCGCGTTTCGGGATTTGAATAAAACAGGATCGCTTTGTCGTTGTTGATGCCGAACTTGTAACGGTCATCAGCCGCGTCGTTGATACCCGCCCAACGCAAGTACTGCGTGACACCGCCGGTATCGCGCCACCAGTTAGTCAAACAAAGCTGCACGTAAATCTTGTTCTTCGCC
>DASTQB010000216.1:0-14414 GCA_035761985.1 Pyrinomonadaceae bacterium | reverse complement strand
GCGGTCGGGATCAGATCGGACCAACTATTCGTGCGCACGGTGCGTCTGCCGTTTTTGAAGTTTCCGCGTAGTCCAAATCTTTAATCGCGAACGCGTATGCGACTGTCCCGGCAAGTGCCTGTCTACTTCGCAGTCCTGTTGCTCGTCACCGGTGTGCTTGCACAGGACGCGCGACAAACCGGCGTGCTGCGTCTGCGCGTGCGCGTGAAGGCTGATGACGCTGCTCCGCTCCGCGGCCTCGCGCGCAAACGTTTCTTTCTAATCCCCGGCACGCTCGAACAGAATCGCGCACTCGTGGAAGCGGTCGAGCGACAAACACTCACCACGCGAGATTGTTTTTACTCGAAACTCGGCGCGAGTGCGGCGCTGATCAACTGGCTGAAAGACGGCAACTGCGAATCAGTTTACTGTCGCGCGATCGAAAAGGATTTTGTGGCTGGTCCAAAAGCGGTGCCGGAGTTTGCGACTGCATACGTAACAGGTCAAAAAGAATTCGGAAGCGACGAACGAGCTCGAGCGTGGTTGACGACAAATCTTCCAGCCGACGTACGCGATGGCTTTTACCGTGAACGGCAACGCGTGCTCGAACAGTTTCTCAAACAGGCAAGCACGAGTGGCGCAGTGCAATCGGTCATGACGGACCGCAACGGCACGGCATTCTTCACGGATCTAACTCCCGGAACTTACGTCTTGTCGAACCTCGTACCAACCGAAATAGGTAAAAACCTCGTAACGTGGAACTGCGAAGTTCAATTTAAAGCCGACGACCTTGCGGCTGAAAAACCGTATCAGATCTCAAACCGTAAAGATCGAACCATGAAGTGCGTTGGGATCGAAAAACCAATCCCTGTTTGTGCCACGGATTAACGCGAATTAACGCAGATGAAGCTGATTTCACAATTAAACATTCTGATCTGTGTCATCGGCGTTCATCTGTGGCTCACACCTCCGGACTACTCGAAGTTCTCCCACTCGACAGAAAAACATCAGCAAGCCTGCAAGACATGCCACAAACCGTATGTTGACGCGGATGATTTTCCCGATCACGACGCATGCGTGAGCTGTCACCGCCGGCAGTTCTTCCGCGGCGCACGACCGCAGATCTGTTCCGTCTGTCATTCAAAAACATCGCCCCGCGACGATGTCCGTTTTGCTTTCCGCAAACCCGATTCGCAACTGCAATTCACGATCAACTTTCCACACAATACGCATCAGGACCTGATCCAGGGCGATAACAACTGCACGCTCTGTCACGAGCCACGCACCGCGACGTTCAAAGCAGTCCCCAACGATCACTCGTCGTGCTTCAGTTGTCATTGGAAGTCGCAGGAGCCAGTCGCGGCAAACTGCAACGGCTGTCACAAACGCGCAACAGCGCCGTACACAGCGCTCGATTCACCGAAGCGAATCTCTGCGAAGTTCATACACGACGGTGGCGGCGAGAAAAAACAACACGTTGCGGAGTGCACGACGTGCCACATCCACATTACAAAAGATACGTCAGTCCGCGGATTAAAACCCGACGTTCCGATCACTGCATGCACCGGCTGCCATAACAAAGTCGGGCTGCGCGAAGATTTAAATAAGGAACTGCTTGCCCTCGACAAAAACCGCGACTTCGCCTGCGTGTATTGCCACGCGCCCAAGATCGGCATCCAGGACGCGCCCGCATCTCATTACCTGATCGCCGAACGCGTCCCACTCAAACGGAAAGACATCAAATGATCAATCCGTGCTTTAAAATCTGCGTCATCTGTGTACTCTGCCTTTCCGTGGTCGCGCAGGGCGCTCAGGTCGATTACTCGAGATTTCTCCACAACTCCCAGCGCCACAGTTCCCTCTCCTGCAACGCGTGCCACGAACGAACCGACAACTCGGCAACTCCACGTTTCCCCGGTCACAAAGCTTGCACTGACTGCCATCGCAGCCAATTCACAACGCCTGCTGTCCCGATGTGTACGATCTGCCACACCGATGTCACGAGCAGCAATCCACCGCTGAAAAGTTTCCCGGCAAGCTTCAACGAAGCATTCAACGTGAAATTCGATCACGCGCAACACAACACCGGCGCAGCGCGGCCGGAGCGCGGTTGCTCGGGCTGCCACAGTTCTCCAACGAATCGCGGCGCAGGCTTGTCGATTCCTGCGAACCTCGTAGCACACAACAACTGCTATACGTGTCACACGCCTTCGAGTAAATCGAACGCGGGCCGAGAGATCGCATCGTGCGGAGTTTGCCACGAACAGAAGACTTACCGGCCCACGACCACAAACGCGCGCTCGTATCGTTACGCATTCAGCCACGCAGATCACGGCACGCGCGAGCGACTCGCATGCACCGACTGTCACCGGCTCACGGCCGGAGCGCCACAAACACGCCAGGTGAGCTCTCCCTCCGCAGCCCAGCATTTCGTCAACACGCGGGGCTCGACGTGTCTAACCTGCCACAATGGCCGTAGAGCTTTCGGCGGCGATCTGGGCTTCAAAGACTGCAAAAAGTGCCATACTGGACCAACTTTCCGTATGCCGATGTAGCCCGGAAACAAAAAAATTGACACGCTCCGAGACGCGTCATTAAGATTCTGGTCTATGAAAGCACTTGCGATACTGCTGCTGAGCGTCGTTTCGATGGGCCTGGTGATTCAGGAAAAGGTCCAACCGAAGGAGATGGTGCTCGGGAAAGACAGCCAATCAGACAAGTACGGCGAGGTCCCGTTCAATCACGAGAACCATTCGCTGAAGAAGTACAGCATCGACGGGCAGAGCGTGTTGTCGTGTGTCGAGTGTCATCACACGGACCAGCCGGCTGCGAGTCTCAAGCCGCCGTTGAAGACGTCCGAACGCGAGGTGGTGCTGACGACCGAAGTTCTCGCGGCCGCTGATGCGAAGGGTGTGAAGAAGTGTCGCGCGTGTCATCTTCAGGCGGGTGACGACAGCGCGCCGATGCCGGCGATCCAGTATCCGGACAAGCCCGCGCCGACGAAGTTGAACAACGAAGTCGCGTATCACTTAAACTGCAACATCTGCCACGATAAGGCGATCGCGGCGCGGCCCGCGCTCAAAGGCAAGATTCCAGGGTCAAACGACTGCATTCCGTGTCATAAGCCCGCCGGCTAGTTGGACATGATTCAGGATTAACAGGATTTACAAGATTTCATGTTAATCCTAAACATCGTGTTAACCGTGTCATAAGAATGAGTTGGCCCAGCGGCGTGTATCTTTGATGTGCTGCACGTGGCATGAGGTGCAGTTGGGCTGGCTGTTCGCTTCATGGCAGGTGGCGCACGTGGTTCTCGGCGTCGTGCGATCCATGGGATTGAACGAGTTGTGACAGCTCGAGCACGACAAGCGTCCTTCTGAATTTCCTTTCAATCCACCAACAACTTTGACGCGCTGATCGTGAAGCGCGTGAAACTGGTTGCTGCGCCACTTGTCGTCAGTGTCGGTGGGCTGGCGCGCAACACCGAGCTCTCGCAAGTCCCAACCTTCCTCATTGATCGACTTCGCACTCCACGAACCATTCACAACCGGATAACCAAACGTGCCGCCGTGAGGCGTCCCAACTTTGCGCCCGTTATAGACTTGTTGATTGCTATCCGTATGGCACTGCGTACACGACGCGAGCGCGCCCGCCGTCGGACTAAATCCCGCACCCTTGTGTTCGGCGTGACAGTCGACGCACCCGATGCCAGCAGCTTCGTGCGGCGTGATCACAGTGGCCACAAACGCTTCCGCGTTGTGACACGTCGCGCAACGCTGCTCCATGCTTCCCGTCCATGAATGACACGAGGTGCAGGAACCGCCGGTCGCGTTCGTTGCGATCGCAGGCACGATGGTCATCTGGTTTGCCGTGTGCGAAATCGAAAGCGGCGCGGGCGCAAATGCATTCGTGTACCAGTACGCGGCCGCAACCGTAACGACACCAACGCCGACTACAGCCCAGATGAAAAACGCAACGGGCCAACGTCGCTTCAGATCTGTCGTGGGCATCCAGAGTGACTGCTCTCGACCACTACGAATCCTGCTCTTCGGAAACAGCGGCGGCGGTCGCACCATCTTCACCGCTTCGCCCACTCGCTCGCGCCAGAAAACGTCGACTGCTTTCGACGCGGCCCTTGGCGTCGGACGCGGTTTCTTTGCAACTGGAGGAACGAGTTTGCCCGTCGTCATCCCCGGATCGCTAACGTCGATTTCAGAAGGCGACGTGCCAATCAGAAGTTCGACGCGAATGACGAGCGCTTCTTCAGTCGATTCGATCTCGAGCTGGAATGGACCAACCTTGATGATGTCGCCCGCAGCGAGCGCTTCGTTGTCCTCGAGCGGCTTCCCATTGAGAATGACCGGATTACTGGGCCGTAGAGAAAAAATGTAATAGTTGTCGTCAAACTGCCTGATGCCCGCCTGCACGCGTGAAACTGACGGATGATTCAGCGGCACTTCGCAGGCAGGCAACCGCCCGATCAGTATCCCTTCACTGACGAGCGTGACGGGATCCACGTCCAAATCGCTCCGAATGACTATGTACTGATTGCTAATCGGCATTTATCCGCGTTTTTTCCGCGTTTATCCGCGGCTGAAAAAGACTACCTGGACCACGTGGACCAACGTCAACGCGAGCATCAACGCCGTAGACACGACGTGCATCGGAATCCAAAACCGTAGCGTCCAGTGCAGCACCAGCAGCGCGTGCACACGCCGCAACGTGACGGCCGTCTCCACTGCTGCGAGCAACAACTGGCGTTCATCATCAGTCGCCGTACGCGTCGTGCGATCCTGAAACTCCTGTCGCGCCTGGGCCAGCAGCGCTTTTAACGGCTCGCGCCGCCGGATCTGGCGCCACAAAAAGCCATACGAGAGGAACCGCGGATAAACTCTGTCGCGGATCTCGTCCTTCAACCATCCTTCACTCTGTTCGAGAATCGAATCCATCTCCTGTTGCAGCTCGTCACGGCGTCCTTCGAGATCTTCGACGAGCAGCGGTTCGCCTTCGATACGCGTCATGATCCGCGGCGCGACGATGTAAGAAACCACGCCGACAATTCCTGACAGCACGACGAGATCGAAGGCCACGTAAAGCAAGGTCGTGAGCAGCCCGCCGGTTTCCCAACCTGAATGGAGCAACAGCACGATACCCGCCATGACGCCGATGTAACTGTGGGCCAGCATCCAGTAGCGCAGTGCACCCGCGCGCCGGCGGTAGATCTGCTTCCGCAGCGGATAAGTCATCACCACGGCGATTCCTCCAAGCCCGACAAGCCCCGTCAGCCAGCGCATCGTCAGCCAACTGCCCGCGAGTACGCCGTCAAATCCGTATCTCATCAAGCCCCAGATGGACGCGACTGCAATCAGTATCGTGATTAACGTCCCTCCGACGTGCCACGCACGCGCGAGCGGATCGCTCTTGTGAATGTTTCTTCCAACCGCATGTGTCTGATCTTTGAAGACGATGCCCTGAGTTGGTCCAATCTCGCTGAAATACTCGATCGGATTCATGCGCACGAGCGCTCCGGTTGGACAGTTTTCTTCACACGAGTACGCCTGTCGTCGTGCGCCGGGCGGATTGAGCGTCGTGTCTTCGCAGAGATTGCACTTAACGGCCACCATCTCTCTCGAGATCGCCGGCGCCGCTGGTTCGTCTATTTTGAAACTGAGCGTCTTCGTCAGTTGTGACAGGAAGCCGCCATTCGCCGGCGCAGCATCACGCGGCACCATCGAGATCGCGTTGTACGGACACTCACGCGCGCAATCCCAGCATCCGATGCACGTCTTCGCATCGATGTCGATGTGGCCCAGCGGATCCCTGAAGATCGATCCCGTCGGGCAACCAGTCAAACATTCCGGATCCGCGCAGTGCATGCAGGCTTGCGGCACGAGCGCGTGCTGCAAACGCTTGTTCCCGATCGCCACCGGACGTTCGATCTGAATCCCACGGCGCAAGAGACGCGACTGCCCGTGCACCTTGTGACACGCGAGCGAACAATTTCCGCAACGCACACAAAGGTCCATGTCCATGACCAGCACGTTCGTGCCGTCGACAATGCCCGTCGCGATCTCCTGCTCCGCTGACTTCAGCGCGTTGATATCCGGAACGGCCTCCAGCGTGGGCGGAAGTGTGTCGTCGGCGTTTGAAAACGCTGAAAACGTCGCTAAGAGTTGTTCGCGCAGTTGTGGATCGGTTGAGAATGAAGCCAGCGGTACCTCGAGCACTTCAGTTCTCGCCATCAGGCTCGCACTGTATTTCCACTTCTCAGGCCGCGCGATTCCTTCAAGCCCAAGACAGTTTCCCGCGCCGAGAAAATCGACGCCGATGCCTTCGTCTACTCCAAACACGACTTCCGGTGCAGCCGCGTGAAACGTGATGCCGCGTGTCCGCCGCACCCAACCGCTCTTGATCAGGATCAGTCGATCGATCGATTGCCCTTCCTGGCAGAGCACGTGGTGCTTGCTGTAGACCATGTAGTTCGCGCAGCGTCTAAGCTCGTGGACCAGCGGTTCGGTGAGTGGCTTGTCGATGATGCGTGCGAGATCTTCGATGACGCGACTGACGCCGTGCTTGCGGTAAGTCTCGACAAGGGTGTCGCCAAACTTCGGCAGCTTCCGCAGCAGACGCAACGCAGGACGCGCGACTTCGAGCACCAGGGCAGTTTGGTTTGCCGGAACCGAGATCGTCGCGTTGCGTTCGACACCAGCGAGGATCGACATCTCACCGAAACACGTTCCCGGTTCGATCCTGCTGATCTTCCGCGTCGCGCCTGCTTCGTCCACAAAAACGTCAAGCGCACCTTCGACGGCGATGTAGAACGTGTTTCCGCCCCACTCGCCCTGCCGCATGATCTCTTCGCCCGCGTCGTACGAAAGGAGTCGAACGTATGGGCCGACGGGCTTGCCGTTGGTGTAGTCCTTCCCCTGGACGATCACCTCGAGATCGCCGGCGCGTTTTTGTTTTCCATTTTCTTCTTCGAAGAGTTCGGCGGTGAGAGAGAGATTCTGGACGGCTTCAACAACGCGACTCCGGTCGGTGATTTCGCGCGGCATGGATTTGTTTATACCACTAATCTACGCTGATTGTGTGCTAAACTTTCTGCGCTCATGGTTCCAGAAAAACTTTACGCTCTTCCCCTCGAACAACAAATCGGACAATTCTTATTCATCGGTCTTCCGGGCACGGAGCTCGACGCCGACACACGCGCGCTGATCGAAGAGGTGCAGCCCGGCGGCATCATCATCTTCGGCCGCAACGTCGCCAGCCCCGCACAATTGCGTTCGCTGCTCGACGGTGTTCGCGAGATCGTTCAGATACCGCCGCTGTTTGGCATCGATCAGGAGGGCGGACTCGTCGATCGTCTGCGCCGCATTTTCACGCCGATGCCCGCCGCGCGAACGATTCGACAGCACGGCGACCTCGCGGCCGCACGCCAGCTCGGACGCGTCACCGGCGAAGTCCTGCGAATGCTCGGTTTTAGCATCAACTTCGCTCCCGTGATGTCGATCATGACCGACGATCGGGATCTGCTGTCCAATGGTTTGTACTCCAGATCTTTCGGACGTTCGCCCGGCGAAGTGCTCGGCTACACGACCGTTTACATGCGCGGCCTGCAAGGCACCGGTCTTCTCGGCTGTTTGAAGCACTTTCCCGGAATCGGTGCGGGCGAAGTCGATTCACACGAAGAAATGCCGGTTGTGCATCTCTCTCACGACGATCTGATCGCGCAGGATCTCGCTCCCTACATCGAACTCTTCCAGCGTCGCGACGATCGCGTGCGGTGCGTGATGGTGAGTCACGGCGGTTTCCCGAACATCGACATCAAAGAGGAGATCACGGGCGGTTTACTCGAACCCGCCTCGCTGAATTACAACATCGTTACAAAGCTTTTGCGCCAGGAGCTGGGGTACAGGCACCTCGTCGTAACTGATGACCTCGAGATGGGCGCCATTGCGCGTCACTGCGAAATCGAAGACGCCACTGTCCGCGCCGCTCTCGCTGGTGAAGACATGCTTTTAATTTGCGCGAATCCCGAGAAGATCCGCCGCGGTTACCATGGACTGCTTGAAGCCGCGAAGAAGGGTCGCATCCAGAAGGAACGGATCGAAGAGTCGTTGGAACGCATCGCGAGAACGAAGACGATCGTCGAGCCGCCGCTTCCACTCGACCTCGCGCGTTTTCAAGAACTCGCGGATGAAATAACCAAGCTCAATGCCAAGCTCCACTACACCTATGGAGGCGTCGTTAAGTGAGCAAGATCAAGCTTATCCTAATCGTTTTTGTTGTCAGCCTGATGATTGTTCCCGTAGGCTGCCGCCGTGGCAGCAATGGCTTTGTGATCGCGCTTGGCGACAATATCCGCACGATCGATCCGATTGGCTCACCGTCAGTCGACGCCGCGAGTGAGCGCCTCCGCACGCTGATCTTCAACACGCTCGTAAAGAAGAATGAAAAGTTTGACTACACAGGCGAGCTTGCTTCAGACATCAAACGCTCGGACGACGGTCTGAGTTACACGTTCGCACTTAATGATGGTGTTAAGTTTCACGATGGACGCCCGTTCACGTCGGCGGATGTGAAGTACACGCTCGACCTGCTGCTCTCCAGTAACTTTGCGAAGTCGGCGAGCTTTTTCGAAGGCACCGGCACCGAAAAACGCAGTTACATAAAGAGTGTCGAAGCTCCCGATCCGCGGACAGTCGTCGTGACGCTGAATAAACCGTGGGTTGGTTTGTTGTCGAACCTGGTTGCGATTCCGATTCTTCCGAAAGACAGTTACGAGTCGCAGAAAACTCATCCGCTGGGCAGTGGTCCATTCAAGTTTGTTCGTTACGACAATACGCAGCAGGTTTGTGACGTTGAAGCCTTTGCGGAGTACTGGGAGGGCGCACCGAAGATCCAGACGATTCGCGTCCGTGTAATACCCGACATGAATGCGCTCCAGGCGGAGCTGCAGGCGGGACGCGTTGACATCGCGCCGATGCCGACGAGTCTTTCACCGGATGCTGTGAAACGACTCGAGCAGGATCCGAATCTGCAGGTCAAATCATTTCAGGGCTCGAACGTTGTCCTGCTTACTATCAACACATCGTCACCGCCGTTGGACAACGTGAAAGTCCGTCAGGCGGTCGCGCAGGCGATCGATCGGGCTAGTTTGATAAATAATCTGCTGCTGGGTTTTGGAAAGATTGCACACTCGATTATTCCCGAAGAGTCGTGGGCGTATTCGCCGGGCCAGACTTATTCATACGATCCCGCCGCCGCGAAGCGAATTCTGGATGAAGCGGGATTTCGTGATCCCGATGGTGATGGTCCAAGAATGCGTTTTGAGAAGCCCGTTGTCTTCAAAGTGTCCGGAAGCAGTGTTGCGGGACGGCAGTATGCGTCGGTGATCCAAAACTATTTGAAGGAAGTTGGGGTTCCGGTTGAGATCCAGACGCCCGAGGCAAACACGCTTTTTGATGAACTGCGTCGCGGGAATTTTCAGATTGCATACTCGCAATGGGTAGGTGGCAATCAGGATCCGATCTTTTACAAGGACCTCTTTGCCAGTTCCGAGATACCAACCGAGACCAGACCCTCTCGCAATCGCAGCCGCTACAGCAACCCTCAGCTCGACACCTTGCTCGAAGAAGCAGTGAACACCTTCGATCGTCAGAAGGCGTCGGAGTTGTACAGGCAGATTCAGGACATCGTGAGCCGCGACGTCCCTGTGTTTCCTTTGTGGTACCAGTCAAACATCGTCATCGCACGCAAGAACGTCGGCAACATCCAGGTGAACGCCAGCGGCGACTGGGGGTTCGTCCGCCACCTCACGACGACTGCGAATTAATCCGCGTTATCTGTGGCTGAATTTCCGAGTGCGTGGCGCAGGCGGTTGAGGGCAATCAGGAGGTGAGCGTCCTGGAGTAGATGGAGGTTGCGATTGAGCACATCGCAATCGACGAAGTGAAGGTGCGATGACGTAAGGCGAGCTGCGTCGACTTCAACGACAAAGGGATAGACTACTTCCGGTGTCACGCCCGGGGTGGAAAAATAAGGCCCTCCCAATTCCCACACGCTCCGTGAATTAAGAGCAAAGTCGTGCCGCAACCTGTCAACAAGGAAGGCGGACAGATCTGACTGGCTCTTCAGCGAACGAGGCAAACGCCATGACGGGACCGTCAATATGCTCGAACTGCCGGCAAATGATTGCACCGCCGGTAAGTCGCGCAACTCCAGGGCGACATACGTGTTTTGTCGGGATCTGACTACCGGTATCGCCGTAACCGTATTGAAACTGAATCTTTCCGGAACGACGTACTCGAACGCGACTTCTGATATCACGTCGCCCGATTGAGTGCGTTCGTGAAATGTCCCTTCGTGTATGCGGAGAAATTGTTCTTCGGAAGACGGTTCGCATGGATCAAACGCGACGCGACGCGGCGGCGATAAAACGTCCGGATCAGTTTCAACCGCGAACGTTTGTTCTGAAAGTTTGATTGGCGCTCCTATCCACAGACCACGCGGACGTTTCAACGTATCGAGTAGACGATAGATATTGATCTCGAGACGCGCGTCAAACATTCCACCGACGTGGCATGCCCGGAGAACCTGCTGCGCATCGAGCTCACGAACAGTGCCGGCGCTGCTGAAGGAAGTGTAGTTGGGAAAAGGACCGTCAAGCGACGGAAGTCGTCGGAGTTGGACCAGGCAGGCCGTCACTAACTCATTGATCGCCCCTGGAGACGTGTAATAACGATAAGGCTCGCTGATCGAGACAAGATCCGTTTCTGCCAGTTTTGCGCGCTCGTGCAAAATGTGTGACACCGCATCTTTGAACGATAAGCCCGCCACGATTGCACTGATCGGTTCCGTGATGTAGCCGGAGAGTGAGGCGGCGTCGAGCCGGGGCTGGTCCGCACACGCGTTGACGATGGGTCGCGGAAAATCCTTCTTTGCGAGGACAAGGATCTGCCCCTCGTCTTCGATCCACGGAAGAATGTCGATCGTCTGATGCGGGCGTTCCACCAACTCAGATATTTCATTCGTTTGCTTATGCCGGTACGCCGAGACGCTGAGGAACTTCGGCGTCGCGAGCACCGTGCTCCGCGCCTCATACAATTCAACACCTTCGTCGGGACCGACTTTCTCGCCGACGATCAGATAATTCGTCGGCGGATATGGAAGCTGCTCGTGGTTCAGGTCGCTCAGGTAAAACTTGCTTTCGAAACGGTTCCGAACGATCCATGGATTCCAGATCGGGCGTGACGTAACGACGCGCAGGCCTCTCGACCGAAACGCTGCTTCGAACTGGGCCTGGCTTAGGTAGGTGTACTCTTCGAGGACCTCCGTGTCCCAGTCGGCGCGGTAATCCTTGCGCAGCACAAACTCCGTCGCAGCCCTGAGAGTCAGTTGAAAACGGACAAACCCGTTGCGTGGGGATTCCAAGCGTGCAAATGGTACGGGCGCGTCCGGGTTGACGCTGCTGCGCCACTCTCGCGCAAACACCTCGAACAGAGCGGCAGTCGAGAGCTCCTGCTTGCTTCCGGTTTCCGCGCCCTCGGTGAAAGGCAGGTCGAGGTAAACCTGCTCTGGCCCATCAGGAATGACAAAATCTCTGACGATGATCACGCCGCCGGGTTTAAGTTGAGCCACCTGATTATCGAGGGTCGCAAACACACGCTCGACGGCGAAGTTGTTGAAGCTCGTGACGTGATGCAGGACTGAAGAATTGAGAATGCCGTCGAGGGAGTTTGCCGGAAAGACCATCTGGGAAATGTCGCCGACGATGTACGAAAGATTTGGCCGCTTGAATTTCTCACTTGCGCGTTCAACCGAGACGGGGTTTACGTCAACGCCAACCAACTCGAGCCCGTCGTATAAACAAGCGAGATCGAATGTGCCTCGACCGGACCCGGAACCCATGTCGGCGATGCGGCCGCGCACGGGAAAGTGCGCAGTCGTAAGCGCCACCTTCTGCTGCATAGACGAGTCCATGCCCGCGAAATACGACTCGTATGCAGCCTGGCTGCCGCGGTGCTGTTTACCGTAAGTTGTGTCGCGATTGTTCAAGCCGGCAATCTTGTAATCCTGATCATCGTATAAATCCTGTCAGACCAAACTTGTACAAGTTGCGTCCTTTCGCCATTAACGCCTGTGCGCCTGTATGGAAAAGTTTTAGATTCTCCTTCAGCGCCTCATCTTCAAGCACGCTCAGCTTCGCGGAGTCTTTCGTGCTCGAAAAGACCTCGAGGTTGTTATCGTCGTTCAGGTGCAGGACCACGCCTGTATCAAGCACCGTAAACTCAATGCCGGTAGTCGCCACGTCCTGCAACCGTCGAACGTCATAAGCCGCAAAATCCTTACTGAAACGAAAGATCAACTTGTCATAGCGGCCTTTGTCGGCGACGACGACAACCAGAACATTCCGATACAGCTTCGCGTCGACGATTCGCGCCGAATCCAGCTCCGGCAAACGCACCTGATGACAAACATTGCCCGTGCCTGGAATCGACGCATAACTTGCTCCGAGCAGATTCTGAATTGCGAGCCCTTCAAACATCCTCGTCGCGTTCATCATAACATTCGCCACCGATCGTAAACTCAACAGAAAATTATTCGGGAGTTCGATTAGATCGATCGCAAAAATGTTTTCGTGTTGTTTGATATAGAGTTGGCCGTGACTGAGCATCACCTCTTCGCCTTCGATCTGCGTCTCGATATTCTGATCCCTCGTAAGGTCACGAAACGTGAGGCGCATCCCATCGTGATAAGCCGCAATTAAATGACGCCGTCGAGGCGTGACGATCAGCTTCACGTCAAACGGCGGCTTCGCATATCTCTTGCCGTCGAAGTAGACGCTTTGCTCGGTAACGGTGATCACGCCGTCGTGCCAGATGATCTGACTATCAAACTCGCGAATCTTTGCAATCTTGAACGAGCGGCTTTCAACTGCCGGCGCCGTTGTTGGACCAACAACCACGACAACAGCCTGCACTGCATCAGGCGGAGGTAAACGCTGTCCCTGCTCAAACACAGCGCGGTACCAGTCGAGATACACCGGCGGAATAACCGACAAAGGCAGGCAGGCGGGCGGCACTGAAACGCCCTTGTGCAGCACCGACACGTTTGCGCGCATTCGCGCGTCGAGTTTCTGTGTATTGTCGCGTAGATGCTGAAACGGCGGATAAGTGCCCTTGAAAGGATGAATCCCGATGAACATCTGAAACGAGACGACCGCAAATGAAAACCAGTCCGAATCGCGGGTGAACGTTGTCGCGTGGCGGTCTCTCACGCTGTCCATCAAAACCGTAGCGGGAAACGACGGCGTTTGATAACTGTCGACGTCGATGAAGAACATCTCTTTGAAGTCGTTGGAAACAAGGAAATTCATCTCGTTCAGGTCGACGATCAGAATTCCCTTGCTGTGAACGTGCGACACGCCTGTTTGTAAGTGACGCACAAGACGAAGAGTCAGATCCGGAGTGATGCTGTTTCGTTCGCGAAAGGCTTTGGGAAAGAGCTGGCAGAGCGAATGCGCTTTGCCAACATAACGCATCGAGTAGCCAACAGGTCTGTTGCGTGCATCGAGCACCAAATCCAGAGGACGGATGATGTTCGGTTGGGCCAGGACGGAGAGTTCGTCGATCTTCGCAGGCGCAATGCAGCGTGATGGATCTGCATAAATCTTATAAGCGTGCCGGCCTTTGACGTAGACTGAGCCTTCCCCGCCCTGCCCCTTAAACTCCCTCTGCCCGAGTTTTACCTGTCCCTGGCCCGGAATGAAGTAACGCGAACCCGGATCATCATTCGTCCAGAATGCTTTGAGACTCAAAAGCTGTTGCTTCCCGAACATGATTAGCTCCCAAATGGATCACGCCGATCGAAAGGTCGTCGGCGTGTTGCCAGCCTTTTGCCTCGGCGTCTTTTTTGAATCTCTTCATCCGCCGCTCGACAAAGGCTCCCTGCGAGTTTTTGAACGACCAGAAGACGTCGAGTGTCTCTATCAGTGAAACAGGTTCAACTCGCTTTCCGTTCGTCGATTGTTGCGTGTGGAAAAACGAGTGAATGCCATCGGAGGCAATGGCCACGTATTTGTAATCAGACGCTTTGAGGTTAAGCACTTCGGTGAGTGAATCGCTCGTAGCTTCGTGGAACAGTTTGAATGATCCACCCGCTGCGCTGCGGCGAGAGTGTCTGACGTGTTTACGAGATCGCCCATTGTCGACCAGGTCCGCAAGCCGCGGCGGCTGATGAACATAGGCCGGGTAGAACGGGTAACCGGAAGGACTCGATATCTGATACACGTCGAGGACACCGGTGTGCGACTCGAGCACGATCACTCCGTCTCCGGAACAGGCAACGACAAACTTGTCTTCCATCACATGAGCGCTGATCAAAGTCGCATCCACGGATTCAGCGGATAGTCCGATCTGACTGGTCCAGCCCAG
>DASTQB010000215.1:0-5118 GCA_035761985.1 Pyrinomonadaceae bacterium | reverse complement strand
CTCGAGTATCGCGTGTCTGATCGACTCTCGTTTGTGGCGCAGTACGAGCAGGCGTCAACGCGAAGACTGAGCGCGCGCAATAACAACTTCAATTTTGAGATTCGTTTTAGGAAGAGATTTTGAGCAAGGGGTTTGGATTATTGTTTCGCGAGCCAACGACAATCACAAACGCATTTCTAAATCGATTTGCGCTTTTCACGTCGCATTGTGCCCTGGCTCTGCTTCTCACGTTGTTTCTCGTCACCGCTGTTGCCGCCAGAGACGCGAAAATCGAAGACTATGAAGGCCGGCAGATAACTGCAGTCGACCTCGTCTTTGAAGGCACGCCTGAAGCGCCTGCCGCGCAGGCCGAGTTTCTCGCCGTACTCAAAGTCGCCGCCAACACGCAGTACTCGGCAGTGCGAGTGAGAGACTCGCTGCAAGCCCTGTTTGATACAGGTCGTGTCGCCAATGCGCGGGTAGAAGTGATTGAACAAGGTACTCCGAGAACAGGACCTGTGCGTCTGCGTTTCATCGTGCGCCGGCAGGTCCAGATCGGCGAAGTGCGAATCGAGTTTGCCGGCCCGATTACGGGTACGCCGATCTCTGAAGAAGAGATTCGTGCGCGATTCAATTTCGTCGCAACGAATAATCGCTTGACGCAACAACTCGTCAATCGTAACGCCGACGAGATTCAGGTTTACTTGCGCGATCTTGGTTACTTCAACGCGACCGTTGAAGCGACCGAACAACTGAGCCCGCGCGGGCTGCGTGCCACGGTGACTTATCGAATCACACCGGGCGAGCAGTCCAGAGTCGACGAATTCAACGTCGACATCGCCGGTTTCAATGCGGCGCCTGTGCGCAATTCACTCACGCTCCAAAAATCCGTTCCATTTACTCGCGAGGCTTTGGCCGCGGACACCAACCGCGTTCGCGAGGCGCTGATTGCCGCGGGTTATCTGTCGCCGGTGATCGAGGATCCGCGCGTGGAACGTGACCCGGAGAAGAACGCGGTAAGAATTTATTTGCGCGGCTCTGTTGGACCGAAGGTCAGCGTCGCCGTCAGGAACTACGAAATCAGTGAAGACAAGCAACGCGAGTTGTTGCCGGTGAAGCGCGAGGGAAACATCGACTACTCAGCGATCATCGAAGGCGCGCGTAGAATTCGCAATGAACTGCAGGAGGATGGTTATTTTTTCGCCGACGTAACTCAGACGTGTACGGTCAGTAATCCGCCGGCTGATCTTGGACCAAACGGCACCGAAGAGACGTGCCAGAACCTGAATCCAGTGACGCTCGCTGGCCAGAGCGTGAACATCGAATACCAGGTGGATCAAGGCCGGCGTTTTCGTCTCAGCGACATCCGCATCACCGGAACGGAGAGGTTGACGTTTGAAGACATTCAAGCCGACTTGCGGAGCCAGAAAGCCAATGCCATCGGATTGATTCCGTTTATCGGTTACGGGCGTGGCTACACGAGTGTGACGCTTCTGGAGCAGGACCGGCGCACGGTCGAGGCTTTCATGCGCGATCTGGGTTTTCGTAAGGCGAGTGTTGAGGTGTTGCAGGGTGTTTCAATCGACGGCAGCGATCTGATCATCACGTTTCAGGTGACCGAAGGTCCTTTAACGCGCATCGCGGGTGTCGAATTAAAGGGAAACACGATCTACACGGATGAACGACTTCGGCGTGAATTGAGAACTGTAGTCGGCGCTCCGTACTCGCGTTCACAGGCGCGTTTCGATGGCGATCGCGTGTCTCAACTCTACTCGCGCGAAGGATACGTGAATGCCCGCGTCGACTTTTCGATTGTCGAATTGCCGATGAAAGGCGACGAGGAGCAAGTGCGGCTCGTCTACTCGATTGCCGACGAGGGCGAGAAAGTTTACGTCAACCAGATCGTCATCAACGGAGTGACTGGCGATTTCAACACGCGACGCACGAAGCGCCAGGCGATTCGAAGAGCGATTCCGATTGCTGAAGGTGACGTGCTCAGGGCCGATCGCGTTTCGGAAGCCGAGCGTGAACTGTATCTCACAGACGCCTATCGCCAGGTGATCATCAGGACCGAACCCGCGGGCGAAACGACGGGAGGTTACAGACGTCGCGACGTCATCATCGACGTGGAAGAGAAACAGCCGAACGTGATGGATTACGGCGGCGGCTTTTCAACTGACGCGGGCGCGCTCGGTCTGTTTGAGATCAGCAACGTCAATCTTTTCAACCGTCTGCGTCACGGCGCAATGCGGCTTCGCGCCAGCCGCCGGCAGCAACTCGTACGTCTTGAGTATCTCGATCCACGTTTCGCGAGGTACAACGAGACGCAGTTTGCACCGTTAGCGGTATCGGTCGAGTACCAGCGCGACTCGACTATCACACGTTTCTTCCGTTCAGCCATCGATCGCGGGACGATGGGCATCGTGCAGCGGCTTGACGAAGACGGAAATCCGATCGACATCTTTGGCAATCAGGTAAACGAGCCCACGATCAACCGTTTCACTGCGGCAGTCGAAACGCAGCGAGTGCTCGATCGTCGCACGCGCACGATCGTGTTCGGCCGCGTGAGCTATGAAGACGTGCGTTTGTTCAATCTCGAGAGTTTGGTTGTCAGGCCGATTCTCGAGCCTGACGACAAGATCCGTCTCGCGCGCGTGGGTGCGTCGTTTGTCAGAGACACGCGTGAGCGTTGCGAGCCTGGATTGCTGGCGAGGAGTTTGGATGCTGCGGACGATGAAGTGCCGGGGAACCCGGGCGAGGTCTGTCGCTACAATCAAACCGATGCGACGCGCGGCGGATTTCTGAGTGTCGACTACGCGGTGGCGTTAAGGCAGTTGGGCGGAAACATTTCGTTCAATCGTTTTCAGGCGACGTACAGGCACTACTACAAACTGTCAGCGTTCAGAGATACGGTGTTGGCGGGCAATATGACGCTCGGTCTCGCGAACCTTTTCAATCCGCGTGACCGCGATGGCAACGGAACGATCGACGAGATCGATCTCACGCTGCCGATCAGCGAACGTTTCTTCTCGGGCGGCTCGACAACGTTGCGCGGGTTTGATTTCGAGGAGGCCGGCCCGCGCGAGGTTGTAATACCTGCAGGGCAGTTTCGGAATCAGGAAGGCGACCTGCTGGTTCTGAATCCGTTCACCGTGCCTGTCGGTGGAAATGCGCTCGCGGTAATAAATCTCGAGGCACGAATTCCGGTGACGCGGTCGATACAGGTCGTTCCTTTTTACGATGGGGGCAACGTTTTCCGGCGGGTTGGCGATCTATTTGGGAAGGACGAGCCGGAGCCGGTTCCGCCGGGCGACATCCTTACGGCGATCAGGGTAGCAAACCTGCGTGCGAAGTGGACCAACACCGTAGGACTCGGGCTGCGGTTGCAACTGCCGTTTGGCGGCGCGCTCGCGGTTGACTACGGCTTCCTGTTGAACCCGCCGGAGTTTCTGATTCCGCAGCGTGGTCCAACAGGGCTGTTCGACGCAACGCCTGCGGTATTTCGTCTCGGTCGCGGAAACCTGCATTTCAGGATCACGCAGACGTTCTGAGTTTATGAAGATGCGAAAGAAATTGTTTCTGGCTCTGGCGTTCTTAACTGTTTCCGTGCCCTGTCGCGCGCAAGACGTCGTCGACAAAATGGTTGCAACGGTAAACGCCGGCGTGAAGACCGATTTGATCACGTACTCCGATCTTCTCTGGCAGTTGGCGCTGCAGCCGTCGACTGTGCTCGACAATCCGTCATCGGCTGAACTCAATCGTGCTCTTCGGCTGCTGATCGACCAGCGTCTCATTCTCCAGGAAGCTGAAAAGCTCCCGACGATCGTTCCGACGCAAAAGGAGATCAGCGAAGCGCGAGATGAGCTGTCCCGTAACTTTGCCTCGGTGCCGGAGTTTCAACAGCGGCTCCAGCGTGTGGGGATGACGAGCGAAAAGTTAGATGAGATCATCGAGCAGCGTCTAAAAATGGAAAAATACCTCGACTTTCGCTTTCGTAATTTCGTAGTGATAAATCAGAAGGAGCTGGCGGACTATTACACTCAGATTTATGTGCCTCGTGCGAAGGCGCGTTTCCCAGGCCGGATCGTTCCAACGCTCGACGAGGCGCGAGCGGAGATCGAGCGGACGCTGACGGAGGCAAAGATTGAATCCGATACGGACGCGTTTTTAGATACGATCCGGGAGCGTGCGGAAATTGTGATGTTGAGCTCGGTATAAGCAAAGAGATGGGCGGTCGATTTCCAACTGTTGGTCTTGCATTGTCTGGCGGCGCGGCGCGCGGCAACGCTCATGTCGGTGTGTTGCGCGCGCTGGTTGAGAACAAAATTCCCATCGACTATGTGGCTGGAACGTCTGCGGGTTCGCTCGTGGGTGGTGCTTTGGCTTCGGGCATGTCGATCGAGCAGATCGAAGAGCTGGGACGCAACATGCGATGGCGCGACATTGGCCGCATGACGATGTCGCGGCTCGGAGTGCAGAGTAACGAACGTCTCGAACAGTACGTGCGTGCGCGTTTGCCGATTACGAAGTTTGAAGACTTGCCGATTCCGTTTGCGGCCGTTGCGACTGAGTTGAAGACTGGCAAGGCTGTCATCCTGCGGGATCGAGGCGATGTGCCGTTTGCGATTCGCGCCAGTTGCACGATCCCGGGCTGGTATGTGCCTGTTATCGACGACGAGGGCCGGCAACTGGTTGATGGAGGGCTGGTGGCAGTCGTTCCGGCGACGGTCGCGCGTTCGCTTGGCGCCGATATCGTCATCGCGGTCGATGTAAACGCCGATGGTGCGAAGTTCCTTGGATCGTCAAGCTCGGTGATTGGTGTGTTGTTGCAGTCGATGCTGGTGGTCCAGAAGACCGCGTCGCATTACCAGTTGCAGTCGTCGGATGTCGTGATCAGGCCGAAGGTGGGACACATTCGCTGGGACGAGATGGGCCGTGCTGAGGAGTTAATCACCTCGGGTTATGAGGCCGGGCTCGAGAGTGTTCCGCGGATTCTGTCGTTGATTGAAGAAGCCGTAAAATCCCAACCCAAGTGGTACCAGCTCCGTCGCCGCAAGAGATTACCCGTAAACCGCACCATCACGCTTCCGACCTAAACCACGGATTGCACGGATTAAAAATCGGATTTTTCATCCGTGT
>DASTQB010000214.1:0-2406 GCA_035761985.1 Pyrinomonadaceae bacterium | reverse complement strand
GCGTGACGTGAATGAACAGCGCCTGGCCTGCGCCTTCTTCGTTTCCCATCTGGCGAATGGCTTCGAGAAACGGAAGCGACTCGATGTCGCCGACCGTGCCGCCGATCTCGACTATGATCACGTCAGGCTTGTCGTTGTCGGCAACCTTGCGAACGGCGTCTTTAATTTCGTTGGTGATGTGTGGAATGACCTGGATCGTCTTGCCGAGGTAATCGCCGCGGCGTTCTTTCTCGATGACCGAAAGATAAATGCGCCCGGTGGTCCAGTTATTAGCCTGGGAAAGATGTGCGTGCGTGAAGCGTTCGTAGTGGCCGAGATCGAGATCAGTTTCGGCGCCGTCGTCGGTTACAAAAACCTCGCCGTGTTGGAACGGCGACATCGTTCCCGGATCGACGTTGATGTACGGATCGAGTTTGATCAATGCGACACGCAAGCCGCGGCTCTCGAGCAGGCATCCGATCGAGGACGCCGCGAGGCCTTTGCCGAGACTGGAAACCACACCACCGGTAACGAAGATATATTTAGGCATCGGGTTCTCCGGGTTTTCCGTTGATTACCTTGTCTTCACTGCCACTGCCATTTCCAGCCTCCGGAGGGTCTCCGGATCCTTGTTCTTTGTTGTAACGTCCCTGGCGAAGATCTTCCTGCGTTTCAACTGCTTTCTGGAGCGACGGATCGAGTGCTTTTTGCAGGCTGATGAGACTTGCTCCAAGCAGACCCGGTCCTTCTTTCGCACGCCGTTCGAATTCTTCATTCGAGACGTTGTAAGGCTTACTTAGTTGAGACAAACCAAACAATCCACAAAGGATTAGAAAACCGATAACAGCCAGGCCGATCCAGTCGCTCATGCTACGAGTGCCCTCACTTTCTCGAGGTCTTCTAACGTATCAACTCCTGTGGACGTTGCACAGGCCTGAACGACCTTGATCTTGACTCCGTGGGCCATCGCTCGCAATTGTTCGAGTGCTTCGATCTTTTCGAGTCGTGACTGCGGACACTTCGTAAACTGCAAAAGCACATCTCGGCGGTAAACATACAAACCGGTGTGTTTGCGAAACACCTTTAGTAATTCCGGTTCGTTCTGTATCGCTGCTTCGGGCGTGCCGTTTCTTTTCACTGCATCGCGCGGATATGGTATCGGGGAACGCGAAAAGTAAACAGCATTTTCGTCGTCATCGACGACAACTTTTACCAGATCCGGATTGAGTAGATCGTCAACCGACTCGATCGGCTCCCACGTGGTGACAATTCCCGCGCCGTCTGGTTTTGAAATCTCTGCTGCCATCACATCCACTGCTCGTTCGATCGTCTCGGGCGAGATCATCGGTTCGTCCCCCTGGACGTTGACCACGATCTGCGCCTCGGGAATTCCGGCGATCACTTCAGCAATGCGATCAGTTCCACTCGTGTGATCTGCTGCTGTCATGACGGCCTCGATGTTGCGTGATTTCACAGCATCGATGATTTGTTGACTGTCAGTCGCAACGATCACGCGACCCACGTTCCGGGCGGCACGAGCGCGTTCCGCAACCCAGCAAACCATGGGCTTTCCGGCAATTTCGAGAAGAGCTTTTCCTGGTAAACGGGTCGATGCGAGACGGGCTGGAATGACGGCAACCGTGTGATTCACGGGATAACAGATTAGCTTGCGGCGGCGACGACTGTCAACGAATTGCATGATATCCGTTCGTGCGCGTACCAGTAGCGCACACGAAAACGACTGCAAAGGAAGGAGCAGGAAGTATGAATAAGGGTTTAACTTTTGGCACCGGCCTGGGTCTCGGAACCGGACTGATGTTTCTACTCGATCCGGCTCGAGGCAGACGACGGCGCGCGCTCCTGCGCGACAAGGCCGTTTGGGCTACGCGAAAGACCGGCGATTGTCTTCAAGTGACTACGCGCGATCTGCGAAATCGGACTCGTGGAATCGTAACCGGTATTCAGTCGCGCTTCTCCTCCGCGCCGGTGGACGATGCAGTGCTTGTAGATCGCGTTCGTTCAAAACTCGGCCGAGTGGTTTCACATCCGGGTGCGATTCACGTTACAGCACAAAACGGAAACGTCACGTTGGAAGGTCCACTGCTCAGTGCTGAAGCGCCTGAGTTACTTGCATGTGTGAATCGTATTCAGGGCGTGAATGAAGTTACTAACAACCTTGAGCTGCATGATGAACCAGGCAATCATCCCGCGTTGCAGGGAGGCCGTATGCGCGAAGGCGGTCGCTTCGAGTTCTTTCAGGAAAACTGGTCGCCCGCAGCACGATTGGTCGCAGGCGCGGCAGGTGCATCACTGGCGGCTTACGGTGGTTCGCGGCGCGATGCGCTTGGCGCAGGACTCGGCGCCGCAGGTCTGCTGTTATTGACACGCGGAATAACGAACACAGGGTTCAAGCAGATGGTCAGACAC
>DASTQB010000213.1:0-2410 GCA_035761985.1 Pyrinomonadaceae bacterium | reverse complement strand
CCGCGAAGCAACGATTGATCGCGGATTTCATCCAGCGCCCGGAATTCAAAGCCCGCCCCGGTGCACTCAACAACGATCAACTCCTGGCCCTGCTCGAAGATCCGCGCACAATCCGCGAATACAGGGAGGAGTCGTACGTACTCATGCAATTCTTCGCAAACCTGAACCGCGATCCGCACCCGTGGGAATACCGCTCGCGCTTGAAACGACTCAACTTCATCGGCGACTACCGGCAGTTGATCTTCGACTTCATCTATTCAGTCGAGTACCGAAAACGCTTTGGCTATGTTAATTAGTAGCCGCAGGAACGCACACGATGCCCACTGAGAAGATCGACTACCCCGCCTGCCTTTCGGTTGTCATACCTGTGTACAACGAGGAATCGACGTTGTCGCAGGTTGTGCGCAAGCTCCTGCTTCTGCCTCACGTGCTCGAAATCATCATCGTCGACGACTGTTCCACCGATCGCAGTGCCGAGATCGCGCGCGCGTTGGCCCAGTCTGATCCGCGTGTGCGCATGGCCCAACTGGAGAAGAACTCAGGCAAGACTGCCGCGCTCCGCGCCGGCTTTGCGCTGACGCGTGGAGAGATCGTGATCGTTCAGGATGCAGACCTCGAGTACGACCCGGAAGAGATTCCGCTCGTGATCAAGCCGATACTCGACGGGCATGCGGACGTTGCGTTTGGCTCGCGCTTTCTGGTCCGGCGCGCGACGCGCGTGCTCTATTTCTATCACTACGTCGCGAACAAGTTTCTGACGTTCACTTCGAACCTGTTTACCAATCTCAACATGACCGACATCGAGACTGGTTACAAAGCGTTTCGCGGCGAGATCATTCGGAACATGGTGATCGTGTCGAGCGGCTTTGGGTTCGAGATCGAGGCGACGGCAAAGGTCGCAAAGCTTGGTTGTGCGATTTACGAAGTGCCGATTAGCTACTACGGCCGGACGTACGAAGAGGGCAAGAAGATTACGATGAAAGATGGCTTGCTGGCGCTGTGGTTGATATTTAGATTCAATTTGTTTTGTGGGTTGAGGTCGTCTTTCAGGGAGCAGGTGGAACACGGATTAACGCGGAAAGAAATCACGATTGACATGTAAATCCTGTTTATCCTGTAATCCTGTCAAAAGCTGTAATAGGGATTCACGGACTTGGTCGCGTGTGAATCGTGAGAGAACGTAGTCGCGGCCGCGTGCGCCCATCGCAGTAAGTTCAACCTCATCGTTCAACATCTTCGTCAGTGTTGATGCAAAGCTTTCATAATCATTATAGATTCCGCCCGCGCCGCTTTCGTTTATATGGTCCACGAGCACTTCGCTTACGCCACTCGCCAGCACCGGCGCGCGTTGGACCATCGCCTCGAGAGTTACGATGCTGAAACTCTCGTTGCCTGAAGGCATCACGAAGATCTTTGCGCCCGCCATCAAACGCAGTTTCTCCTCGTGATCGACGAAGCCTCGAAACTCGATGTCCGGATGCGACGGGACGGGCATGTCGTCTTTACCCGTTAACAGCAGTTGCAGGTTCGACGGGTGCTGTTTTTTGAACTCGATGAAGTGGTTGAAGAGATCGACGCAGCCTTTGTTCGGATCGATGCGGCCGCAGTAGAGAAGGTACGGACGGTCGCGTTGCGCCGGTTCGCGCGGCTCAGTATCAAGACTCATCGACACAACCTGGCCCGGCAACTCGCCCCACAGCTTCACCCCAACACGCCGCTCGGCTTCCGTTAACCACACCAGCTTTCGTGCGCGATGTGCGGCATGCTTGAACGCCGAGAGGTACGCCGTCTTCTCGTCGTGCAGCGTCGGCGCGAGCAGCGCGGTGTGTTTCGGAACCTGGAAAATGCCGAAGTAAGTCGTCGGATACAGGTAAGTCGTAAAGATGATCGCGTGGTAATCGGCCCATCGCTCACGCAAAAACTGCAACAGCGGTTCAGAGTACGGCCCCTGCGTCTTGATGAACTCTTCCTGAAGCGCAATGCTCCACGGCAGCCGCCGCGCGCCCTTCTCGTTGCCCGCGTTCCGGTTCGAGTACTGATCGAAATCGCGAAAGAGTTTGTGCAGGAGAACGCCCCAGTAAGGCGTCCGTCCAATCGTTACGGGAAAGCGATGGATCGCAACACCGTCGCGCTTCTCAATGCCTGCCGGAAGCACGTTGGTCCAATGCTGGATGTCGATGGCCGTTGTCGTGAGGATATCGACTTCGTAAACGTCTTTCAGCAACGTCGCGTAGTGCCACGCCAGCGACTCCGATCCGCCGACGATGCTTTCATGACAACGCTGAACGACGATTGCGACTTTGTTCATATCAAACTCGCTCGACTGAGTGCAGCTAGGAAACTTTCCGCGATGCGTTCATTACTGAAGCACTGCTCGTAACGTTGCCGGCCCAGCAAACCGAGTTCGACA
>DASTQB010000212.1:0-18339 GCA_035761985.1 Pyrinomonadaceae bacterium | reverse complement strand
GATCTTAGACTTATCGACGTGAGAGTCAAGTTAAGTTTCGCAGCGAGCGGTTCAGCAGTCTGCTTTGTACGTGCAAACTGAGAAGTGATGATCGTTTTGATACCTGCGGCGCCGAGAAGTTTCGCGAGCTCCTGCGAACGCGCGACTCCTTCTTTCTTCAATGGCGGATCCTGCCGCGGCTCGTCTTCCTTCTCCGCATGCCGGACAAGGAATACGGTTACGGGTTTGAACTCTTCCTGCGCGATCGCAAACGGCGCAAACGCCGCGAGCGACGCAAACAACATCATCAGCGAGAGTAAAATCGTTTGTCTTTTCATCTGTGTCATCCGTAGTTACGGTTTCCATCCCGGAGGTGCTTCGGGCCAGTGTTTGTCAGGACTGACTGGCTCGGGTTGATCTGGTCCAAGGTGGTCTTCTTTGATTGATGCGACAATAAAATTCTCAGGCGGCACGGGCGCGCCGGCTAAACGCCTGAGCAACGCCAGTTGGCCTGCGTGCGTCATCGCGTCTGAAAACGGTCCCTGCAGCAGACGCTCTTCCGACATTCCATTCAACAACTGATCGCCGTCACGAAGATGCTGGGCCAGCGTTCCAAGCGTCTCGTGAAAGCGTTCGATCTCTTCGTCCAGCGTTTCGAGAGGTTCGGGCCAGTAGTGACCGCCGATGAAGTGAGTGCGCGCATATCCGAGCACGCTCGTCATGTGTCGCACCAGTTCCGCCGGCGTACGCACGCCGTCGATCACGCGAAACGAGCCAAACCCCTCCGGCGCGCCGCGCAAGGCTTTCTGGGTGCGATACGCAAGCGCGGCGAGAAAGTGATTCAGCAGTTTTCTTTTGACGTCCACTGTCATGTGATTAGTTCGGTAATTGTGTCAACGATCTCTTTCGCTGCGTTTGGACGACCCATTTTTCGCGCGTTGGCCTGCATGGAAGCGAACCGCTGTGGATCAGCCAGCAGTTGGTCCAGTTTGTACGACAGCACGGGCAGGTTGTTGCAGCGGATGGCAACAGCGCGCTCGAGCAGGTGATCTGAATTTCGCTCTTCCTGGCCCGGGATCGGATTGACGATCACGAACACGAGCCCTTTCGCGAGAGCTTCCGACGTTGTTAGACCACCGGGTTTGCCGAGCACAACATCCGACGCAACCATCAGTTCGTCCATGTCCTGTGTGTAGCCGAAAGGCTTGAGAAGGACCGTTGCATCAGGCTTTGTGCGTGCGGCGAGTTTCGCCAGCCGCGTCTTCAGTTCGTCATTACGACCGCAGATTGCGACGACTTGTGCCCGATGCTGTAACGGAAGCAGCGAGGCAATCAGCGCATCGACTGAACCGACACCGAATCCGCCCGCTGACAACAGGATCGTCGTGCGGTCCGGTTCAAGGCCGTGCTTTTTCCGCATCTCCTGCTTGTCTTTCTTCTTTGCGAAAACGGGATCGATCGGGATGCCGCTGACGGTGATTTTGTTAGCCGGAATGCCGAGGGCTTCGAGGTAAGCACGCGCTTCGTCGAGTGCGACGAAGTAGTGTTCGTAATGATGGACCAGCCACATCGCATGAACGTCGAAGTCAGTGACGATGATTACCTGTCGACTCTGAAGACGTTCTTTTGCCTTGAGCCATGAAACGATCTCGGCTGGAAGGAAGTGGGTGCAAACGATCAGATCCGGCTGGTAGCCGCGCAGCAGTTTGACGAGTGGGCGCGTGTTGAGCTTGTCGAGCGCGAGTCTGCGGCGCTCGTTCTTCCATGGTTTGTCGAGTTTGTCGTAGACCCAGCCGGGGACTTCGGGGAGTTTGTTGACGAGATCGATGTAGGCTTTCGAGTAAAGATGGCGAAAGACTTTGTTTGTGTAGTTGAGAATGTCGAGGTGATGCACTTCCCTGGCGTCACCATTGCCGTCTTCCTTGAAAGCCTTTTCGATCGCCTGCGCCGCGCGCACGTGTCCCGCGCCAGCCGATGCCGATAGGAGGAGAACTTTTCTGAGCATCTGTTGTTAACGCCGGTTATGGCCGTCCTGGTCGCGCGGGCGTTGGCTTCGCTGTCGACGGAGATGGTCGTGCTGTCGCCGGTGTTGGCCTCGCTGGGGCAGGCGCAGGGCCTGCGGCGCCCGGATGCGTCCGGTTGTATTCGTTAATGAAGTCGCGCGTGATATCCAGGCTCGACGCCGCATAAAGAATCGGAACCCGGTTCGCATCAATCACGAGCGTGATGCCTTTCGACTGCGCATAGGCAGTCAGCGCGTTTGCGATGTCGGCCTGCAGCGGCTCGAGCACCGCACGAGTCTCCTTCTGATAATTGGCGGCAGCGTCTTCCGCCTTACGCTTGATCTGTACTTCGAGTTGGTCTGCTTCCTCCGTTTGCCTGGCTGTGGTTTGCGCGTCCTGTATCCCTCTCTTCTTCTGAAGATCGGCACGCATCGTATTCAGCCGGTCGCGCATGCCGCGAAGTTCCGCGCGCAGTGGTTCAAACTTGACGTCGAGTTGTCTCATGCCCGCCATCACGCGTGAGATGCCGTTCTTTTCGTCGCTGAATGCAGACGAGTCGATGATGCCGATATTTGCCGGAGCAGCCGGTTGGACGGTCTCAGCCGATAAAGCCCCCTTGCTGAATAAATTCTGGGCCAGGACCGTGGTTGCCGCGATTGCGGCCACGGCTACAATTGTGCGAAATACTTTCATCTTTTGCTCCTTTCGATAATCGCGCCTATTAAAGCAAGGCCGCGCCAAAATCGGCAATTAGCAATTGGCAATCGACGATAACCTGTGTTAGCGTGCGTCTGCTTCACACCTCTGTTTTAACGGTCCCTCACCAGTTTTACGAGCTTTCCGACCTTCTAAACTGGGAGTAAAAAGGATGCGTGCCCGACTCGTCATTCTCGTAACAGCAGTTCTCCTTTTCAGTGCAATCATTTGGGTCCCTCGAATTATCGAGGCCACGGGGGGAAAATCGCCTGCGCCCGCGAATCTGGCGGTAAACCCCGTGCAGGGACGGCGACAGCCGATCACGGTTGGTCAATCCATCCGTCACGACACGTCGATTCCCGTGCGCGACATGAAGCAACAGCCGGTGTTCAAACCCAAGCGTGAAGCAAACCGCAACCCGCGCATCCCGCACTTCCACAAAGATACGCCGGATCCCGTGGTCCAGAAGTCGGCCGTGGTCGAAGACCTGATGGACGCAGCGATGCCCGCGGCGGAAATGAACTTCAACGGTATGCAATTTCCCGGAGTTGCGTGCAACTGCGCTCCGCCGGATACAAACGGTGAGGTCGGCGCGACGCAGTACGTGCAGAGCGTTAACGAAGGCTTCCAGGTGTTTGACAAGACGACTGGCGCGTCGCTGCTTGGTCCATCCGGCATTTCAACCGTCTGGACCGGCTTCGGCGGCGTTTGCGAGTTCAACGGCAGTGGCGATCCGGTGGTTCTGTACGACCAACTTGCCGATCGCTGGATCATCTCGCAGTTTGCCGGTGTGTCCATTCCCACGGACGAGTGTGTGGCTGTTTCCGCGACCAGCGATGCAACCGGCCCGTATCACCGTTACGACTTCCACCTGGGTTCCAACTTCTTCGATTATCCGAAGCTCGGCGTGTGGCCGGACGGTTACTACATGAGCATGAATGTGTTCAACTCGTCGGCGACTTCGTATCTTGGACCACAGGCGTTCGTCTTCGATCGCGCAAAGATGCTGAACGGTGAACCAGCGACGTTCATCACTCCCGGAATCACCGGCGGTCCATTGGAAGAGCCTTTCATGCCTGCGGATCTCGATGGCTCAACTCTTCCACCTGCGGGGGCGCCGATCGCGTTCGTACAATGGCCCGGAGCGGGCGAGTACAGGATCTTTCACTTCCATGCAGACTTCACAACGCCTGCCAACTCGACCTTCACACTTTTCGCGAGCACTCCGGCGGCTGGGTTTACACAACTCTGCCCGTTCACGCGATCGTGCGTACCTCAGGCCAATACTACGTTCCGTCTGGATGGTCTCGCAGATCGTCTGATGTTCCGTCTTGCGTATCGCAATTTCGGAACTCACGAATCGGTAGTTGGAAACTACACGGTCAGTTCGGGAAGCGTGGCCGGAATTCGATGGTTTGAGTTGCGCAACGTTAGTGCCGGTCCAGTGACGGTGGCCCAGGAGAGCACGTATCAACCCGACGCGACGTGGCGCTGGATGGGAAGTGCAGCGATGGACCGTGATGGGAACATTGCGATCGGTTACAGCGCGTCAAGTGCGACCATCTTTCCGCAGTTGCGTTATGCGGGACGGTTGGCAAGCGATCCGCTGAACACCCTGGCCCAGGGCGAACAGATTCTTTTCGCGGGTACGGGCAGCCAGACAGGCACCGGCAGTCGCTGGGGTGATTACAGCTCGTTGACTGTCGATCCCGTGGACGACTGCACTTTCTGGTTCACGAGCGAGTATTACGCGACGACGAGTAGTTTCAACTGGCGTACACGAATCGGATCGTTCCGGTTCCCAACGTGCGGTGGCGGCAATCCGACTCCGACGCCAACTCCAACACCTACACCTACACCTACACCTACACCAACGCCTACTCCGACACCAACGCCAACCCCGACGCCCGAGCCGGTGCCAAACGCGCCCAGCAATCTCCTTGCGGCGCCTGTTTCTACGACTCAGGTGAATCTCGGGTGGACAGATAATTCGAGTAACGAACAGGGCTTCCGCATCGAGCGTTGTACGGGAAATAACTGCACCAACTTTGTTCAGATCGCGCAGGTGGGAGCGAACGTCACGAGCTTCTCGAATACAGGATTGACGCCGAACACGCGTTATCGTTATCGCGTGCGTGCGTTCAACGCCTCGGGTAACTCGGCGTTCTCGAACATCGCCAACGTGCGAACGAACAACCGGTAAACTTAGACAGGATTTCAGGATGAACCATGATTAACAGGATCTTATCCTGCTAATTTTGAAAATCCTGAAATCCTGTCAAACCATTCTGTCAATCAATAGTGAACTTGATGTCGTCAGGCGTCTCGGACAGCTTCCTGTCTGAGCCGTTAAAAGCCTCAACCTTCCACCGGTAACTTCCCTTCTCGAGTGGCTTGTTGACTTTGAACGACGCTGCTTCGACACGCTCGTTGATGTACGGCGGCGTGATCTGGTGGCTGTCGGGAGAAAGCGAGAACTTGTAGTAAGCGGCATCGGGATACGCTTCCCACTTCAGTTCGAGATCTTGCGCGCTGACAGTCGATCCAGCTTTCGGATTGACTGTCTTCAGATCGCCCTTGAACAAATGCGTGGGATTCACGAAAAGCGTCTTGTCGGCGGTAACGTTGTATTTCGCCGCGGCAATCCCGATGCCCGTCGTCGCAAAGACGTAGGAATCAGTATCAAACACGCGCACCGTGAGTCCTTCGTACTCCTTCGGCTCGACGTTCGTGATCACAAAATCACCGTCTTTGTCAGTCTTTGCTGTGTAGGTTTTGCCTCCGCAGCCGCTGAGAAAACGACTAAACGTTTCACACAATCTCACTTCGATATTCTCAACCGGCGCGTTGTTGTAAAGAACTTTCCCTTGCACGTTTCCAGTTCCAGCAGCAGGTTTGACTTTCTCGACGCCTTCCACCGGCGCGGGTTGACTGCTTGACGCCGCCGATTGTGGCCCATCTTTCTTCGCGCACCCGGAGAAAACGAGCGCGGTCGCCAGGCAGATCGAACCAACCACGAATATCTTGAGCATCGCCAAAAGGCACCTTTCGTTTTAGTATTAGGCAGCGGATTGTACCACTATGAAGAAGATAACGAGTTTTTCTTTACTCTTACTGCTGGCCGCGACTGCATTCGCGGTCCAATCGACCCAACCCGACAACTCTTTCGAAACCTTCTGGCAAGCGTTCAAAGGTGCGGTAGTTAAACGTGACGTGGCCACCGTCGCACGCATGTCAAGGTTTCCGATTGAAATGTCGTACGGGATACCCAGCGTCAAGACCAAGGCCCAGCTCAGCAAACGTTATAGACAGGTTTTCAACGAGCAAACGAACGCCGCTGCCTGTTTCGCCAAGGCAAAACCCGAAGCCGATGCGGAGAATCCGAAACACTTCAGCATCGCGTGTCCTGACGCCGCGGGAAACGAAGTGGTGGTCTATCATTTCCAACAGACCAGGACCGGCTGGAAATTCACCGGTCTCGATAACCTGAACGAATAGATCGCTTACGCTTCCTGTTCTTCAACTACTTTTGTGGGCGTTGAGGGCTGAACTTCCTTTCGCGAAGTTTGGGCCTCTTCGTGTTTGGCGTACGAGTCGAAGCCGAAGCCGAGAAAGATTGTTGCGACGATAAACGCTGACGCGAAAAAGTAAGGCGATGAGACGCCGAGCGTGTCGAAGGACCAGCCGAAAAAGAGCGGCGCGATGATTCGTGCTACCCCACCGTACGTCTGCTGCATTCCCATGTAGAGCCCGCGTTCTCTCGGACTGATCACGCGCGACAGCAACGCAGTGACACAAGGAAATGTAAAAGCCGTTCCGAGTGGAATCAAAGCAACTGCGATCCCGAGCATCCAGAGGTTTTGCGATAAAGGCATGCCAAGCACGCCTGCGGCGAGTAGCAGCAGTCCGAGTCGTGAGAGTTTTGCTTCGCCAAGCCAGTCGACCATCCTGCCGAGCAACAGCACACGCGTAAACACGGAGATCGAGCCGATGTACATGAAGAAGTAACCGATCGTCTGTTCGGTCACCTGGAAGCGCGCGTTTAGAAACAGGGCCAGCACTGAGAAGCTGCCCTGAAACGCGCCGATCGCGATCGCGTAGGTCCAGATCAGGCGCGACGATGTTTCTCCTGAATGCGACACCACACGCCACATCGTCTCGCGTGAGCTGCGACGCACCTCGCCCTCGACAGGCGCGTGCTCGGTTGCATCGCGCGACTCGGTCAGGTAACGCGCGGCGAAAGCGATGTTGATGAGGCAAAGCGCGGCGGCGATGATACCCGGCGCTGCATGGCCCATCTCGAGTGTTGAAGGACCCGGCATGAGATCGCGTTTGCCGAGTGTGATTGCAAATGAGCCGAGGACAGGACCAAGCGCGACGCCGAGGTTTGTAGTCGCCGAAAGCCAGCCGAGAGCGCGTGCGCGATCCTGTGGCGCAGTTGAATCGGCCACGTAAGCCTGGATCACGCCGACAGTTCCTCCACCCGCGCCCTGCACGATGCGCGAAAGAAAAAGCAGGAACAGTGAGTGAGCAAAGCCGAAGATCAGGTATGCGATTGCCGATGCGCTGAGCGCGATGAGTAGCGTGGGACGCCGTCCGACTCGATCTGAAAATTTACCCCATAGCGGTGCGCTCGCGAGTTGTGCGACAGTGAAAGCGGCGATGATGAAGCCGGCAATGATACCGATGCCGAAGTGAAATCCGAGAAAGTTGATTCCGGAGCCGCCCAGGTCTTTCACATAGAACGGCAGGAGGGGAATGATCATCAGCAGTCCAACCATGTCGATGAAGGCCGTAGCCATCAGCGTCAACAGCTTCGCCGGAATCTTTCGCACTTCGCGCCACAGCACGTAGAGCAATGCGATCCCAATCGCAACGAGCAGGATGCGAATTACCGGTGATTGGAATGACTGTGCAATATTCTGTTGCAGGAGGAGCATTCACAGCCATCATACAGGATTTACAGAATGATCAGGATGCACATGTACATCCTGACCATGGTGTAATCGTGTAAAAGGCCGTTGCGGGTTTTAGGTGACGAGACCGTCGTTCCGTTCGAGAATGTCACGCAAAAACCACTCGTGCTTCTCGTGGAGCTGGACGTGTTTTGAAAAGAGATCGACTGTGCCGGGATCGTCGTGGTCGTCTGCGACGCGCGCGGCCAGGCGCATCTCGCCGATGACGACATGAAGATTCGCAGTCGCCTCTTCGATCATCTCGCGCATCGTGGCTGCGTCGCCTGACACTTTCACGGTGGCAGTTCGCTCTACGTCGTCAGGTCGAAAGATCGGGTCCTGGCCGATCATTCGTACACGCTCGGCGAAATCGTCGATTGTGGCCAGCACGGCGGTCGCAAATTCGTCGAAGAGCAGGTGCAGGTCGCGAAACAGCGGACCGAATGTTTGCCAGTGATAGTGCTTGTAATTTGAGTACAGAACAAACGCGTTTGCCACCTGTGTTTGCAGGTGTGCGACGACGTCGCTCGTCTCGGTATTTTCCTTCGAAATGGCTTCGGATAGGTTTGATTGGTCGCGATTTGAAACAGCTTTTCCGGCGGCACGAGTAGGCATAGTGTTCCCCCTTTTTTGTGGGGGCTATTCAACCCGATGCAAGTCGCGAAAAAATGTCGATTCTTTTTGTTTTGGAGTGCGGCTATGGGACAGCACGGGAGATGAGGTAGGTAATCGCGCGCCGCTCGTTGCCGTGGAGGCGTTTTGCCCACGAAGTATTGAACTCAGGCCACTCTGAAGCGGCGAGAATCCCGCGTTCAATCATCTCAAACCCCGCCGCCGCGTACCTTCGACTTAACACTTCATCGATAAACTCCAGCGACAACGACGTCAGCCCAAGTCGCTCAATCTCACTTTGATCGCGCTCGGGATCGAGACCAATCACCACCTCAAACAACGCTCCATCCGCACAAACGCGCCGCAAGTTTTGCAACACCGCCATCTCGCCTGCCGCAACCGCGCGCAACAAACTGCCCCACGGAAAATGCACGTGCAGCTCGTTCGCAACTCCATCCAGCTCAGACGGAAGGTCCTCGACGGCCGCCTGAATAAACAGAACATTAGGCGCGCCGCCTTTCTCCGGCTTCCGGTGAATCTTCTCGGAGATTTTCTCGAGCGGACGAGTGTTCGGATCTATCCCGATGTAAAACTTGTTTGGGTTCTGCCGCGCAGACTGGTAGACAAAGCGCCCGTCTCCCGTCCCGATGTCGATTATCACTCCCTCGCCGGTATCGTGCGATGAGTTGATCGAATGCGCGTTTATCCAGTTATCAGGTGGTACTGCCACGAATCATCTTAATCATAAGCCACAGATTACACTGAATGAAGCAGATCAGAAAAGGGATCGGATCCAGCCACCGTCGACCTGGATAGACGTGCCGGTGATGTAACTCGCGCGCTCCGAAACAAGAAACGCAGCGAGCGCCGCAAATTCACGTGGTTCACCCAGGCGACCCATCGGAATCTCTCGCTCCCACTTCGATCTGAACTGGTCAGGCGTGATTCCCTGCTTCTCGGCCATCATCTCGGCAAGTTCGTCGAGGCGTTCGGTGCGCGTGTATCCAGGAAGAATGTTGTTGACTGTAATCCCTTCCGCAGCGACTTCGTTCGCGAGCGTACGGGCAAATCCCGTGAGCCCGGCGCGCAGACTGTTTGAGAGCATCAGGTTCTCGACAGGCTGCTTGACTGCGATCGAAGTGATGTTGAGGATGCGTCCCCAGTGTCGCTCTTTCATACCAGGCAGGACCTGGCGCGCTAATTCGATCGCACTGAACAACGTCAGGCGCGTCGCGTCTTCCCACTGTTCGCGAGTCAACTGGTCGAATCTGCCTACCGGTGGTCCACCTGCGTTCGTAATGAGAATATCGATGCGCTCGAACCTTTCAATACCTGCTTCGACGACGCGCTTAACGTCATCGATCACCGTGACGTCTGCAGGCACGGCAAGCACGTGTGAGCCGCTTTGCTCCGCGATCGCTGCTGCTGCTTCAGCGAGCACACGGCCGTCACGTGCGCAAAGCACGAGTGAAGCACCTTCGGCTGCGAGTTCTTCTGCAACAGCGCGGCCGAGTCCACGACTGCCTGCTGCAACTAGTGCAACTTTGTTTGAGAGTCCGAGATCCATGAGGTTTACTTCTGCCTCAGGTACTCGTCGGTTTTGTCGAGCCAGTCCTGTCGCGGCGGGCTGAAAATGTCCACGTCGAGCGTGTCTTCGAGGGCTTCGGCCTTGTGATGGACCATCGACGGAATGTGCAACACTTCTCCCGCGAGCACGTCGATCACCTGCGACTCATCTTCGCCGATCCAGAATCGCAAACCGCCTTCGAGGATGTAAGTGAGCTGCTCGTTCTCGTGGAAGTGCCGCGGCACGATTGCGCCCTTCTTGATGTAGACGTGGGCCAGCATCATGCGGTCGGCAGTGATAAGCCGGCGGTCGAGCATGTCCGAAACCATTTCTTTCGGCATGTCGGACCACCGGTAAAAAGTTACGCTTCGTTTGTTCATGGCCACAGATTACACAATCCGTGTAATCTGCGGCTAGTTTTTGGCGGGCTCGTTGCGCGCTTTGAGGATCTTGCGCAGTTTCATCCGAGCTTTGTGGAGTTGTGATTTCGAAGTGCCGACTGCGACTCCGAGCATTCGCGCGATCTCTTCGTGTTCGTGTCCTTCAACGTCGTGCAGCACAAACACCGTGCGATATCCCGGCGGCAGTTGCGTCAGCGCGTTATCGAGCGCGATGCGATCCATGACGGGCATCGAGTTTGGATTTTCAGTACCGCTGACGATCTGTACTGGAGTCTCACCTTCTTCAGTTGTCTTTTCGAGCTTCACGCTTCGCTTACGGAAGTGCATCAGACACTGGTTGACCGTAAGACGATGGAGCCACGTGGTGAAAGCAGAATCGCCACGGAAGCTGCCGATCTTGCGGAACAACTGTATGAACGCCTCCTGTGCGAGATCTTCGGCCTCGGCGGCATTCTGTGTCATCCGCAGACACAGGGAATACACACGCCGGTTGTGCCGCTCGTAAAGTTTCTCAAACGCTTGCATGTCGCCCTTCCCGGCCGCAATAGCCAGCGCGAGATCCGAGTTAGGCGCAGGTTCAGATTTCTTTGTGCCTACCAGGCTACCGTGCAGTATTGGGAAGACTTCTTGGTTCGTCATGATAGGGTTGCTTTAGCAAACCCGGGGCCACGGAACCCGTTGAAAAAAGCCCGAAAATCACGAATACCTCGCGCTGATTTGAGAAATTTTCCACGAAAGCGGGTCTGCGATACGCAAACCGTGTACAGGCCGTGAGGAATTGAGAAAAACAGGTAAAACAAACGTAAGGTAACTAGAACGAAGTCTCCAGAAAAGCGTAGGTTTACGGTGTTCTCACGTGCCCCCTCAGCCCTGGTTTCGGCTCATTTTGGTTCGGCCGTGCGTCATAACAAAGCGGCGACCCGTCGCCCCGCTGCAGGAAGTGCTCCCGCGTGGGGTGACCTGTCGCCGCCCTGGTTCTGAGCTATAGGTCCTATACGTCCTATACGTCCTATAGGACCTATTTCTTCCCTCTACAGAACCCTACGGCCGCGTCGCCGTCGACGTCGCCGGCTGCTGCGTGAGACCGCGATTCACGATCATCTTCACATCCACGCGTCGATTCTGCGAACGACCCTCGCGCGTAGCGTTGTCAGCCACAGCTTCCGTCTTGCCATAACCCATCGGCGTCACAAACCGCCGCAGCGGAATCTTGTGAGTCACCGCGAGATACTGCACCACGGCATCGGCCCGATCGCGGCTGAGACGGAAATTCTTCGCATCACTGCCGGTTGAATCCGTGTGGCCTGCAACTTCGATCATAAACGCTTTCGCGCCAACCGCCTTCGCCGCGAGTTCATCAAGCTGTGCCTTCGCTTCCGGCGACAGCACCGCGCTGTTGACGCGGAACGTAACTGAGGTTGTTTCCTGCACGTCGTAGTCGTCAAGAGCTGACACGCGCTCGTCCACTCGCTTAACTTCCGCGCGAGCTTCTGCGGCGACTGCATAGAGCTCATCCATCTGGCCCGCCATGCGCTCCTGGTTGGCTTCAACTGGTCCAACACGAGCGTCAGTAGTCTGCGCGGCACGCATGTCTGATTCTCTGAACCTGATCTTTTCCGCAACGAGTTGGCCCTGCGCATCACCACGGCCTTCAACCTCGACGATCAGTCCACGCAGGATGTCTGTAACCGGATATTTCTTACCACTGCGAAGGAAACCGCCGTGGGTTTTGATACTTGTGTTGTCAGTAATAAGAACCTGGTAATCCGCTCGGCTCCGATCGCGGATCGTGAAAACGTCAGCATCACGACTGATAACGACGCCCCTGAACTTCATCTTTGAACCACTCGGAACCGAACGCAGCGTCATGCCTCGGTCCTGCGTCGATTGTGTGGTTTGCGTCGTTGACACCTGTCCCAGAACCGCGGGCGCGACAGAAACCAAGACGGCCAGAATGCAGCCCACGGTCAATGGGTAAAATCTCTTAAAGCTCATAGTTTTGTGCTCCTTCAGTTTGCCAAAAATAGGAGTGCGCACAGGCGTACTCCGGGCACGTCTTTTAGTCGGGGCTTTAAGTGAGTGGGGGTCGCGAAAAAGATAGCAAAAGCGGGGGGAAAATCAAAGCTCCTTGTTTTCAAATCAAAATAACGTGCCCTGCCTTTGATTCGAAAAACTGCGGCGGCTGCTGCCCATCGCAGTACGTCCATTCAATGACGGAGAGATTGCGTTTTCGTGATCGAGAAGGGCCTGGAAGTCGACCTGAGGCTTGAAATGCGTCTCGACCGAGCGGACAAAGCCTTCGAGCCGGCGGAAACCGTCGAGTTTTTCGCGATCGCCGACTTTTGCCGCATCGAGCGAGGAACGCAGGAAGTTTAACGACTCGTCGTAAGTCTTCAACGGGACTGGGGCGGGATGACCGTCCTTGCCGCCGTGCGCGAACGAGAAACGCGCCGGATCGTTGAAGCGGCTGGGTGCGCCGTGCACGACTTCCGCGACGAGTGCGAGTGACTGAAGCGTGCGTGGTCCAAGTTTTTCCAGCAGCAGCAAATCGGCAAAGTCTTTTAAGCCTCGTTCATAGGCCACTGCCAGCACGGCGCCAAGACGTTTCAGATCGACGTCTTTGGCGTGGACTTCATGGTGCGAAGGCAGGCGCAGGTGACGTGCTTCTCTGAGGATCCTTTCCGGGCGTTCGTTTGCGATCTCAAGCAGCGCGGATTGTGCGGGATGAGCGTGGGCGTCGACGAGGTTCATGATCGTTCCCTGGTTCTCGCCGAAGATCGCCGTGTGAGGTTGGATGACGAAGTCTCGAACAGTAGCTGAGTGCCAGTGATAGCGACGGGCCAGTCCGTTCTTATCGTTCAGTCCTTGTTGGACCACGGCCCATTCGCCCTGTGACGTGAGCACAAAGCTGTGGAGATAGATCTGAAAACCATCGGCGATGGCGTTGTTGTCGACTCGTGCAGTCAGCCTGCTTGTGCGCACGAGGGCTTCGCCGTCGAATCCACGCTTCTCTGCGAGCGCGCGAAGTTCGTTTGGTGTGTTTCGAGAGAAGCGGCCGCGTCCGCCACAGACGTAGATACCGAGTTCGTTTGCACGCGGGGCGAGTCCGCGTTTCAGTGCGCCCATGACGGAGGTGGTGATCCCTGAGGAGTGCCAATCCATTCCCATGACGGCGCCGAACGCCTGAAACCAGAATGGATCGCTGAGTCGTGTTAGAAAGGCTGAGGTGCCGTAGTGGTGAACGATGGTTTCGGTGATCGCGGTGCCGAGCTTTGTCATGCGCTCGGCGAGCCACGGAGGTACGCGTCCGCCGTGAAGAGGAAGATCCGCGATGCCCGACCGTTTCATATTTGTACTACTCTCGCTTACTCACGCGCCCGATATAAAATCCGGCGCCAAAGATCATCATGAGCAGGAAGAATACAGGAATCAGCAGGACAAAAGAATCCCACACTTGCTGTAACATCTCGACCCTCCGCTGGACAGGATTTCATGATGTCGCAGGATTCACAAGAATCATGTCTAATCCTGTAAATCCTGAAATCCTGTCAAAATGTGTTGGAACTGGTGTGAGTAAAAGGGGCTTGATGACGTTAATCTAATTCATCCGAGTTCGGCAGGGCAAGAAAAATGGAGCCATGAACGAATCGCCACCCTTCATCTCACACTAACCTCAGCAAATGCACACGGCGGCGGTTTCGGCTAAAATCCAACCGAATTTAACGTTCGCGAACTGTGCGTGGTAAAACTCGTATTCCGTTTTCATGACTGATTCAGACGATTCGACCGACAAGCTCAAAGCCGAGCAAGCGGTGAAGAAAAGACGTGAGGAGGCGTTGCCGGAACGCATCCTGCGCCGCGTGCTCGAAGGCATGGGGAGTGTCGTCGATCGACGGCTCGGTCGCACCGTCGAGCCTCGCAGCGGTCTCACCACTTCAAAACTCATCGATCGAATGAAGCGCTTGATCGACGAACGCGTCAGAGACGAAGGCGCGAAGGGACGAATCGCTCCACATCATCTCGTTCTGAAAGTCGAATGGGGCACGCACTCAGAAGCCCCACCGGAAATACTCAACGACCTGAAAAACGAAGTGCTCGCCGCTGCGATCGATCACATCAACGATCATCGCTATCGAACTCTCGCGCCCGTCCAGGTTGACGCCGAGGTCGACATCTTCACGACAGGCATCTCTGTCGATCCGACGTTTGGCGAGTTTGAAGAAGATCTACGCAGGCAGGACGAGGAACGGCGTGCGGCTAAATCAGGCGTGCCGATTCCCGGCGCCGCGCCGCCAATGCCTGATATTCAAGTCATCGCGCGCGTCACAACACCAAGCGGAACTCGCGAAGTCCCCCTGATTTTCAAACCCGGTGGTAGACGACTCAACGTGGGTCGCGCCGCCGACAACGAACTGACTCTCAACGACGCCAGCGTCTCGAAGATCCATGCTGCACTGTTGATGACTGCCGAAGGTACGCTCCTCGTCGCCGATACAGGTTCGACTAACGGCACGTATCTCAATGGGCGTCGCATCGCTTACGGGGAATCGAGACTGATCGAAGACGGAGACGTTGTTGGTTTCGGAGATGTGGAAGTGAGACTGAGAAAGAGTGAGTGATTTTTACTGTGCTGGACAGGATTTACACGATTCTCAGGATTGACAGGTAAAATCCTGAAATCCCGTGACTATGATTCTAAAAATTCTATTCCTTTTACAAACTCCCTCCCCTTCTCCTCTCGCAACTCCCCACGCGCTGGAACGAACACCTGCGCTTTTCACGTTGATTTACCTCTTCGGGTTTGCCTTCATCATCGTTCTGCTGCTGCTGGGTCTGATTCGGAACCGACGCGCAACCGCTCCTCCGAATGCCGCGATTCCTGAGAATCTTCCGAAGGAAGTCAGAAAACGCCTCGGCTCGACGTCGACCAATCGCGGCCTCAAAGCATTGCGAGTGTTGTTTGTGCTGCTCGCGATCGGAATGTTTTCATTTCACATCTACTGGGCCCACTACGCCGCCGAACGAAACCAGAAGTTCCAGGAGTTGAGCTACAAAGACCTGCGCGGACGTCGTCTTTCAGAGTCGACGCTTCGCGGCTGGATCTTCGATCGGAGCGGCCGCGTGGACCAACCACTCGCTTATTACAAACGCGACTCCAGCGGAAGCATTCGCCGCGAGTACCCGATGGATAAAGCGTTGGCGCACCTGTTCGGATCGGATCGCGGCGATCCGGGTCTGGAGCGCGCGTTGTTTGGCGTGCAGAGCGGCGCGTTGCCGGAAGCACTGGAAGTGGTCAAGGGTCGTGAGGTGGAGTTCCGGGGCAATCAGGACGTGCGCCTGACGATCGATCGGGGTCTGCAACAGGCTGCGGTCGACCAGTTGAAAGGAAAACACGGTGCCGTTGTCATCATCAATCCGCAGAACGGCGACGTGCTCGCGATGTACAGCGAGCCTTCGTACAGCCTTGCCGAAGTGAGCGACGAACGTACGTGGATGCGACTTGAAGCTAATCAACGCGATCGTCCGCTCGTGAGTCGAGCTACCGGCGCCTACTACATACCCGGTTCAACTTTCAAAACAGTGACGATGATTGCCGCGTTTCTCGCAGGCGAGCAGGACACGGAGTTTACGTGCAGCGGCAGTGGTTACTACGCGGCGCCCGGCGCAAACGTGATCTTCGACGATGCTGGACCAGCGGAAGTACACGGCCGCATCGGGATCGATCATGCGTTTGAAGTCTCTTGCAACCAGTATTTTGCGCAGATGGGCGTGAAGCTTGGTCCGGAACGGTTAAAACGCGCGGCAGAACTGCTCGGCATCGGTGCGTACGACACACCTGCCGAAGCGTTGCGTGGGCGCAAACAAAATGACATCTGGAACGCCAGCACTGAGGCCGTGAAACGAGCACTTGCGCCGCGAGAGGCGACGATAGTCACAGGCAAACAAATCACCAGGTACGATCAGGCGTTAATCGGTTACGGCCAGGGATATGCAGGACAGATGACGCCGTTTCAGATGGCGCTCGCGGCGGCGACGGTCGGCAACATGGAAGGCAAACTGATGAAGCCGCGGATCGAATTGGAAGTGAAGCCGCAGGTCTTCAATCAGGTGTTGACGCCGGCGCAGGCGGCGCGAATGCGTTCGATCATGGGATTAGTAACGGGCGGCGCAAGCGGCACGGCCCGCGGCGTGTTTGGACCGGTAAAAGCGGCGGGCATCAACACGGGCGGCAAGACAGGCACCGCGCAGAAAGTCGTGCCTGTTTACGATCCGAAAACTGGCGAGCCGAAGACTCGACACCGCATCGAACGCGACAATCGCGGCAACATCATCCGCGAGTATGAGGAAGTGATCATGGACAACGAGAACCCGCGGATTGACGGATGGTTTCTGTGCATTGCGCCGCTCGAGCGACCGCAACTCGCAATTGCGGTGATTGTTGAAGGCGGAGGTTACGGATCGAGATCCGCGGCGCCGATTGCTGCGGCGCTCGTGTTGAAGGCGCGGGATCTGGGTTATTTCAAGTAAAGCGGGCCGCGGATGAACGCGGATCTTAGGACGCGGATTTAATAAATGAGGAATAGGGCGTCGTCACACCTTCTGCTGATCCTGCTGATACTCGGGCTCGAGATCACGGGGTACATGGCTGTTCACCGCGCGGGGTTATTGCGTGGGTATGAGACGTCGACCATCAGCGCCGTGCGCGACCTGATGATGTTCTTCCCGTTGATGCTTCTCGCCATCTGGCTTTCGCGTACCATGCGCTTCGCCGGCAATTGGGTGCTCTTCACCACAGCCATACTGCTGTTCGCATTCGGCATGCTGGTCCAGTATCGACTCTACAGCGATCCGGAGTACAACGCGCGCAACAAAGCCGCCGCACGTGAAGAAAAAATGCAGGCGCTGCGCACGCGTTACATCATGGAAAACTACGATCCGGTGAAAAAGCAGATGATGGGCCTGCCGCCCACGCCCGCACAGCCGATCGACATCAACACGCTTCCGAAAAAAGAGTCGAGCTACTCGCTCTGGAACGCAATAACGTCGAGTTACACGTGGGTTCCGATCTTCGCTTTCATCGGGTTTGCGATCGCGTTCTGGTTCTGCACTCGCGACGGTTTCCTGTTATGGCTCCAGCGCAACAGCTTCATCATAGTTTTGTTTACACTGCTCCCACTTGCGATTGCAGTCATCACGTCGAGCGCCGGTAAAGCACTCGGAAACATGACGCCGTGGGAGCCTTCGAAGATCCCGTTCCTCGTCGGGTTCGCAGGTATCCTCACCGCACGTTACAAAGATCTTGCTGAAACGTACTGGGGCATTCCACGCGCGCGCGACATCATTCCGCTCATCGTGATGGCGATGCTGCCTTTCGTCCCCTTCTTCGCTTTGAAGGACTTCGGACAGATGCTCATCTTCAGCGGCGCTTACACGACGCTCTATCTCGTCGCCGTGCGTCGCTGGCCACAGCTACTGCTGTTTGTCGGTTCAGTGATACTGGTGATCGGAATCCTGGTCGTCGGTGCGTTGCCGCGCGACATCCAGGCACAGGTTCCGTTACTGCCAACTATCGCACGTCCGATCAGCTCCGCTCTTCCGTCACGCATACAGCAACGTTTTCACCTGTGGCTCGACGGTTTCGATCCGCCGTCGCCTGAAGTCTCGTGGTGGAAGAGAGACTACGAAGACGCACTCAAAGAAGACCAGCGACTCAAAGAGCTCGCGGAACAAAGCCCGGCGCTGCAGCGAACGGTCAACGTCGACATCTGGTTCGACAAACTCGCGTTTCAACCTGCACAGGCGGCGTTTGGAATCGATTCCGGAGGAACGAGCGGGCGTGGCTTCGGTCTTGGCTATCCGGAAGTGATCCCGATCGCCGACTCCGATTACATCTACGCCGCGGTTGCAGAAGAAACGGGCCTGCTCGGCGGCGCAGTAATCATTCTCGCAGTCGTGATTTTCGTGATCGCAGGCGTTCGCACTTCGCTGGAGTCGCGTGATATGTTTACGAAGTTGTGCGCGGCTGGTCTGACGGCATTCATAGGATTTCAAGCGTTAGTGAACATTGGCGGCATTGTGCGAGCTTTGCCGATGACGGGCATCACGTTGCCGTTCGTAAGTCACGG
>DASTQB010000211.1:0-13358 GCA_035761985.1 Pyrinomonadaceae bacterium | reverse complement strand
GAGTGGGCCAGTCGGTGCAGTGTGTGGCGTGTCAGAGCCGGCGACGCCGGTTGCGTCGTTTGGGACCAGTTATGCGGGTTCGAATCCGCATGGACCAAACGAGAACATTCGTATCGACGATTTCCTGAGTAACATCAAGCTCATTGGACGCGTGATTCATCGACTGAGGTAAGCCGCGGATTTACACGGATAAACGCGAATTGGGAATCGAACGTAAAATAGAAAAACTGAGGGACGAGATCCGGCGTCACGACGAGCTTTATTACGTCGGGAATGCGCCGGAGATTTCTGACCGCGAGTACGATCTGCTGCTTGAGGAGCTTCAGCGGCTTGAGGCTGAGAATCCGGAACTGATCACGCCTGATAGTCCTACACAGCGAGTGGGTGGAAGGCCTGCGGAAGGTTTTCCAGAGGTTGTGCACACGCGGCAGATGCTGTCGCTCGCGAACAGTTACAACATCGATGAGTTGCGCGCGTTTGACGAGCGTTGTCAGCGGTTGGCCGAAGGTCGTCCGCTGGACTATGTTGCCGAGTTGAAAATAGACGGCTTGTCGCTGTCCCTGCAGTATGAAGACGGCGTGCTTGTGCGTGGAGTCACGCGTGGTGACGGGCGCATCGGCGAAGAGGTGACGCAGAACGCGCGAACTATCCGCAGTGTTCCCTTACGAATCAAATCGCCGGCGAAGAGCGTCGATTCGAATTTTGAAGTTCGTGGTGAAGTGTTCATTCCACGCGACGTGTTCGAGCGGACCAACGCCGAACGTGAAGAGATGGGCGAGCCGCGTTATGCAAATCCACGTAACGCCGCGGCGGGCGCACTCCGTCAGCTCGACTCGCGATTAGTCGCGCGTCGCAAGCTCGACATGTTTGTTTACGATCTTCTCGTGAATGGACGTAAGCCATTTCCCAGTCACTGGGAAGCGCTCGACTGGCTCGAGGCCGCGGGCTTTCGCGTCAATCCGCACCGGAAACGTTGCGACACGATCGACGAAGTGATCGAATTTGCGCGCGAGAAAGAAGCGTTGCGCGACGATCTCAATTACGAGATCGATGGGCTCGTCGTGAAGGTCAACTCGTCTGCGCTTCAGGATGAATTTGGAAACACGGCGAAGGCGCCGCGCTGGGCGATCGCTTACAAATACACTGCGCGCCAGGCGTCGACGAAGGTCCTGGACATCGTCGTGCAGGTTGGACGGACCGGCGCGCTGACTCCGGTTGCGATCCTCGAGCCCGTGTTGCTTGCAGGCACGACAGTTTCGCGAGCGACGCTTCACAACGAAGACGAGATCAAGCGTCTTGGATTGAAGATCGGCGACTGGGTGATGATGGAAAAGGGCGGCGACGTCATCCCCAAAGTCGTGAGCGTGATCACGTCGAAACGCACCGGAGACGAGAAGCCGTTTCGACCTCCGAAGAAGTGTCCGGAATGTGGTGGTTTGATCTCGCGTGTCGAAGGTGAAGTTGTACCGCGTTGCGTCGCTGCGGATTGCAGGGCGCAGTTGCTGGGAAGGTTGCTTCATTTCGCTTCGCGCCGTGCAATGCGAATTGAGGGTTTGGGCGTGGTGCTGGCGGAGCAACTCATCGAGGCGAAGTTCGTGAAGGACGTCGGCGATCTCTACACGTTGACACTCGAACAGATCGTCAGTTTGCCACGCATGGCGAAGAAGTCGGCGACGAACTTACTGGCCGAGATCGAAGCCAGCAAGGCACGTGACCTTTCGAGTTTGATCTACGCGTTGGGAATTCGTCATGTTGGTGAAAGAACTGCCGGCATACTCGCCTTCGAAATGGGTTCGCTCGACCGCTTGATGAACGCTTCGGTTGAAGAGCTTGATGCGATACCCGAGATTGGATTGACTGTCGCGGAGAGTGTGCATGATTGGTTCAACGATGAAGGGAATCGCGCGCTTTGTGATAGGCTGCGAGCCGCGGGAGTCAAAACTGAAACAGAGCGGCGCAGCGCGGGCGAGGCAGACGAGCGGTTTGCGGGTAAACAGTTTGTTCTGACCGGGACCTTGGAGAGTTTCACTCGCGACGAGGCGCGTGCGTTGATCGAAGCACGCGGCGGCCGGGTAAATTCATCTGTGAGCAAGAAGACTGACTACGTCGTCGCCGGCGAGGCTGCGGGATCGAAACTCGACAAAGCCCAATCCCTCGGCGTCACCGTAATCGATGAATCCGCGTTCAAAAACATGTTGGATTCATAGTTTTGCTGCGGAGCAGCAACATGTTTATAGTTCGGGAATCTAAACACCATTGCGCTCCGTAGGAGCGCCACAACATTCCGCTCCTACGGAGCGGTGGTTCTATATTCAACGGGCTATAAACATGTCGTCCCTCCGGGACGAAGACACGGGAGAAACGATGAGGAACGCGGAGCCAAATAAGAAGCTGCAACTACTTTACACACTGTTTTGCGACGACGTGCGTCTCGAGGCGGGCAACAAGCTGTCGTTCATGGGTGTGTTTCAGAACATCGTGGTGCAGCAGGTACCGGTGTCGCTGATCAAGTTTGCCGTCGTTAACCACTGGCAAGGGCAGGGAAGTTACCTATCCGAAGTACGCATCCTCACGCCCGATCGACAACATCCCGTCGTCGTCTCCCAACCGACGCGCTTCGAGATCGCGAACGAAGGCTTCGCAGACAACATCAGCTTCTTTGTGAACGTGACTTTTCCGACGTCGGGTCGATACGTCGTGCAGACGTTGATCGATTCGAATCTGTACCAGGAGCAGTTGTTGACAGTTTCCGACGTCACCGAAGCTGAGTTATTCGGGACGTCGGAAACTGTGAATTAAGCCGTGGCTGGGGAGCCTAGCCTACGTCAATCTTAAAGAGCTTAATCTTCGAGTTAAGAGTGGTTGCTTTGATTCCTAGGAGCCTTGCTGCCTTTGCCTGGTTTCCACCAGTCTCTGCCAGCGCCATCTTGATCAGGTGGGTCTCAAACCGCTGCACTTCGTCATAGAAACTGATCCCGCCGAGAATATCCAGCGGCTTGAGTCGAGTTGCTTCATCAGTGAAAGCTTTGTCACGCGCCAGCGTTTCTGCTTCTGCCAACAGTGCATCAGCCAGATCGACAACGCGTTGAATGCGATCTCGATCGGGCCGCTCAGCAAGTTTCAAACGCACCGTTCTCTCAGGCAGTTGGCTGACACCGGAATGTCTCACATCATCGGTTTCCATCAAAGCTGCTTGATCAACGTTCATTCATACTCCCCTTTCGGAACTGGACCTCTTAATAACGAAAACACCGGCATCCGAAAATCCGTGGCAAATTTTTTTTCAGGCTTTTTGATGCTTCCGCGGAGCGTTCGTCAACTATAAAGACGATCGCCGACACCAATTTATTTCACTCAAAAAATTAGTGTCTTTGTGTCGTTGTGTTAAGAAGCGTTAAGAAGTGTTAAGAGATGAGGATTATTGGTGCGGATGAGAGGACTTGAACCTCCACGATGTCACCATCACAGGCTTCTGAGACCTGCGCGTCTGCCAGTTCCGCCACATCCGCAAGTACTGGGGAGAGTCATTATGCGAATGCATCTGGGCACTGTCAAGGATGCTACCTGCGGTGACGCCAAACGCGATCACGGTCGAAGTCACGGTCACGATCACGATCACGGCGAATGCGGATGCGCCGGTCGTCATCCCGGTTACGTCGGTGACGTCTGAACACGCGATCGCGCCAGGAGACTCGGCGATTCGGGCCCCGGCCGTCCACGCGGCCGTCTCTCGCGTCGTGACAGTTAACAAACTTTGCGCATTTCTTATCGTTCCTTGAAATGCGGCGCCCACGTCCCTGGCCCATCGCGTCGACTGATACGCTAAGCAGCATCAACAAACCGAGCGCGACGATGCCAAACAGTTTTCTTGAAACCTTCATCAAAGTTCCCTCCTTAAGTTTTAACTCGAATGAGGCAACCAGGGGCGGGTTGGGAGTTTCCTCCTGCGGTTACCATAGCACTAAAGCCGAGGGGCCTTCTAGCTCCTTTTGCGGTCTGGGTTATTATGATTCGCTATCAATCTGATTGCCGAGTTCGTTTATGGCCGACGTCCACCCCGCGCAAGCGGCACTATCTGCACGATTTAAGCGCATCCGCGAGCAAATCGCCGCCGCTGCCGAGAGGTCCGGCCGGCGGGCGCAGGACGTGTCGTTAATCGCCATCAGCAAGACCCATCCAGCGTCCGCAATAGAGAGTTTGATCGAACTTGGAGCCACGGACTTTGGCGAGAACCGCGTCCAGGAGGCAGAGGAAAAGATAACTGAACTGGGGCGCGACCGAGCGCGCTGGCATCTCGTCGGACACCTACAGGCAAACAAGGCGCGACGCGCGGTCAACCTCTTCGACGTCATTCATTCTCTCGATTCGATCGATCTCGCGCGACGTTTGGATCGTTTGTGTGAAGAGGAAGGAAGAGAGAAGTTGTCGGTGCTGATTCAGGTCGATCTCGGTCATGAAGAAACGAAGTCGGGTATCGCTGAAAGTGAGCTGCCGCAGTTGGTCGCGGAGCTTGGACCATTGCAGCGGCTCGAGCTGATTGGCCTTATGACGTTGCCGCCGTTTTTTGAAAACCCGGAACACAACCGTCCGTTCTTTCGTCACTTGTGTAAGCTACGTGACACACTTGCGAGTAGCGGTGCGTTTGGAGATCGAGCAGGCGAACTCTCGATGGGTATGACTCACGATTTCGAAGTTGCAATTGAAGAGGGAGCGACGATGGTCCGAATCGGCACTGCGATATTCGGCGAACGCGTTGCGAGGCATTGACATCCATGCTGATTATTGATCGAACGTTTTGGTTTGTTTACTGGCTGGTCATCGCGATCATCGTTGGCGTTATCTCGCTGATGATTATTCGCTTGATCGCCGACGCGATGGATTTAAATCCATTTGGATGGATGTCGCGGACCGTGCGGCGTGTCACTGACGGGATTGTAGTTCCCGTGCGAGGCGCATTGAGAGGGTTTGGTGTCGATCCGAAATACGCGCCGCTCGTCGTGATCCTGCTTGTGGTACTGCTCGGCTTTTTTGTTTTGCAACTGGTCGGAACCATTGCTACCACGCTTGCCGGAATATTGACGAGTTTGGAGAGAGGCGCGCCGGTCGCGGTGCTTGGTTTTATCCTTTACGGACTTTTGTCGCTCTACATCCTGCTGATCATGATTCGCATCATCTTCTCGTGGGGCGGCCTTGGATACACGAACCGGCTCATGCGTTTTCTGATCAACGTTACTGAGCCGCTGCTCGGACCGCTGCGACGAGTGATTCCGCCCCTTGGAATGTTCGACATTTCGCCCATCGTTGCGTTTCTGCTCCTGTGGTTGTTTCAGGCTGCGGTCGCGGGAACGTTGTTGAGAGGCGCGACCATTCAGATGTTTTAAATGGACCCGGAGAGAGTTTCACATTACAGGATTCTTGAAAAGCTCGGCGCCGGCGGGATGGGTGTAGTCTATCTTGCCGAAGACATGAAGCTGGGCCGCAAGGTCGCGATCAAAGTTCTCAGCCAGGAGTACACAACTAACAAAGATCGGCTGCATCGCTTCGAACAGGAAGCTTCGGCGGCTTCGAATCTCAATCATCCAAACATTCTCACGATTCACGAAGTCGGGAACGACGACGGTCAACACTACATCGCCACCGAGTATATCGACGGCGTAACGTTGCGCCGGAAAATCGCAGGCACGCACCTTGAGCCGGCCGAAGTGCTCGATGTTGCGATACAGGTTGCGAGTGCACTCGAAGAAGCACATTCGGCGGGCATCGTGCACCGCGACATCAAGCCTGACAACATCATGATTCGCCGTAACGGCATCGTGAAGGTGCTGGACTTCGGACTGGCGAAGTTGACCGAAACCGTCGATCGAACTCCACTCGATGCTGAAGCTGCGACTCGCGTCATGGTTCAGACGGACGCCGGCGTTGTGATGGGCACGTCCCACTACATGTCGCCGGAACAAGCGCGCGGCAAACCGGTGGATGCGCGTAGCGATATCTGGAGTCTCGGCGTTGTGATCTACGAGATGATCGCGGGTCGAACGCCGTTCGAGGGCGAAACGTCGACTGACGTGATTGTTGCGATCACGCAGAAGGAGCCGCCGCCGCTTGTTCGTTTTGCACCGAGCGTTCCTGCCGAGCTCGAGTGGATCGTGATGAAGGCGCTCAGAAAGGATCGCGACGAGCGTTATCAAACGATCAAAGAACTGCTGACTGATTTACGCCGGCTGAAGCAACGTCTGGAATTCGAAGCTGAGCTCGAGAGATCGTCGCCGGGTAGTTTCACCAGATCGAAGATGTCAGATCCCGCAGTGATGCTGACCGCTGCTGAGCGTGCGGTGCCGACTGCTGAAAAGACTATCAGTCACGTTTCGAGTGCGGAATACATCGCGACGGGGATCAAGCGTCACAAGATCGCCGCTGCACTCGTCGCACTCTTCGTCGTTGCCGCGACTGCTTCAGCTTTTTATCTCTACAACCGCAATTCAAACACGCTTACGGATCGCGATACCATCCTGCTTGCCGATTTCACTAACACGACGGGCGAGCCCGTTTTTGACGGCACGCTCAAGCAGGCACTCGCGGTAAATCTCGGGCAATCGCCTTTTCTGAATCTGTTTCCTGAAGAACGCATACGCGAAACGTTGCGCTTCATGGGACGTTCGCCTGACGACCGAATCACGCGTGACGTTGGTCGTGAGATCTGTCAACGACAGAACATCAAGGCGATGCTGGCCGGTTCGATCGCGAGTCTTGGCAGTCACTACGTAATCACGCTCGAAGCAATCAATCCGCGTTCCGGCGATCCATTCGCGCGTGAACACATCGAAGCCGAAAGTAAAGAGAAGGTGCTCTCGGCACTCGGCACCGCTGCTTCGAACCTGCGCCAGAAGCTGGGCGAGTCGTTGAGTTCGATTCAGAAGTACGACGTGAGTATCGAGCAGGCGACTACGTCTTCGCTGGAAGCTTTAAAAGCTTTCTCGATGGGCAACGAGGAGCGTGCGAAGGGAAGGGTGCGCGAGTCGCTGGCGTTTTATAAACGCGCCGTCGATCTCGATCCAAACTTTGCGATGGCCTACGCGCGTATCGGCGTCCACTACGGCAATCTCCAGGAGATTGAAGCGGCGAAGGAGTATGTGCAGAAGGCGTACGATCTTCGTGATCGCGTCAGCGAACGCGAGCGACTCTACATTACCGAGAAGTATTACACGTACATCACAGGCGAACTCGACAAGACCGTCGAGACGCTGCAAACCTGGACCAGGCTTTATCCCGACGATTTCATCCCGCACAACAATCTGTCGCTCAATTACAAACTCTTGGGTCGCTACGAGGAAGCAGTGAAGGCAGGTTTGGAGGCCGTCAGGCTCAGTCCAAACAGCGTCAGCGCGAGAGACAATCTTGTCAGTAGTTTTATCGGCCTTGGTCGCATGGACGAAGCCGAACAGGCGGCGAAGGAGTTGGAACGGATCAATCCTGATTCGTTTGCCGCGCATTACACGAAGTACTTCTTTGCGTTTCTCCGCCGCGATGACGCGGCGATGAATCGTGAAGTCGAGTGGGTGAGAGGTCGAATTGAAGAAGGGGAGTTTTTGCCGATCCTCGCGTTGAGTGCGATTTACAATGGCAAGTTGAGAGAGTCGGAGCAGTTTCACAAACGCGCGATTGAAATGTTGAAGAGCCAGGGGCGCAAAGAGGTTGCGGCGCGCGAATACATGACTCTCGCTGCGAATCAACTGCTAGTGGGTAAGTGTGATGACGCGAAACGGAATACGAAGGAAGCTTTGGCGCTCGCGCGCGGTCAGATGATTGTTGCGAATGCCACGCTTATTCTCGCCGGGTGCGACGATATCGGGCAGGCGCAATCGCTGCTCGATGACATGCGCAAGGCGTATCCGCAGAACTTTGTCATCGCAACGATCATTACGCCGATCTTCCGCGCGGAGACGGAAGCAAAGCGCGGCAACATCGACGAGGCGCTTCGGGCCCTGGAATCCGTGCGTGGTTACGAGATGGGAATGATCACGGGCGTCGGTAACACTTACTGGCGCGCCAATCTGTACCTCAAACAGCGACGTGGCAACGAGGCCGCGGCGGAATTCAAAAAGGTAATCGACGCGCGCGGTGTCGAACCATTTTCTCCGGCGCACACCCTCGCCCACCTCGGCTTGGCGCGCGCCGCAGCCCTCAACGGCGACACCTCCGCCGCCCGCAAGTCATACCAGGACTTCTTCGCGATGTGGAAAGACGCGGATCAGGACCTGCCGGTGCTCGCCGAAGCACGCAAGGAATACGAGCGGCTGAGCTAGATCTGGTTTGCACGCGGGATGGGATGGGCGAGCCACAGTTTCGAGCGTAGCGAATTAGCGTCACGTTGCTTATGGTGCGGACACAAGAAACACATCCCAAGCCCACCTGCCAGCTCGAGAATCCTGCCTATCTCTCACTTTCGCCTGGTACCTAAACAGGTTGCCGTTGGCATCAACTTTTCGCGACATCTTGTAATCGAGTTCGATTACAGTTAGACCAAAGGTCTCCAAAGTCTGCAATTCTGTTGGTTCAGACACACCGTTATGATTCAGGTCTCGCCACAGACGCAGAGACGCAAAGATGGTATCGCCACTGCTGATAATTCCGTCGCGGTTCCCTCCGTTGGCGCCCTTGTCATATTCAGCTAGTGCGAGAAATCCATTTCTCTCCTGATCTGTGGGCGGGTTGGGTTGCGGAGTGAAGTTCCCGAATAGCTCTGCCCCATTATCGATCGTGCCGTTATTATTGCGGTCCAACACTAACCATGCGTCGTCCGAGTCAGGTGAAGTCCATGCGAAATGCCTTGGAACTCCATCGCCGGATAAGTCGAAAACAACGCCATGCTCCGCATCAGTAAGGTTGAAGCCGTTGCCACTTATGTCGATAACTATTGGCGAGCCTGGTAAGCAACAACCTGCATCCCGAGTGGGCCGATAATAGCCGTCCGGACAGCCGTCATCTGGATAGGTGCAAACGTCGATCGGAAGACAGCCCACACATTCGGGATCACAATACAAGGGACAAGGGGAGGGACAATAGACTAAATCGACAGTGTCGTTATCGTGACTTGTTGGGCCGGCCGTATTGAAGCTTGGGTTTTGCGACTCTCCGCCCATTATGGAGCATGTACCGGCTACAGCTTGGCACCCATTGTTGGCAAGGCAGTCTCCTAAATCGAAAGTGTGGCCCGTTTCATGGGTGCCAAGATAAACAAAGTAACTGCCACTCAATGTGTTCTGAAAATTTGCAGGGATCGGGACGATAGCGGCGCGCAGGCGTTTTAGGTGGAGAGGAGCGGCAAAAAAGTACAGTACTCCCACCGGAGATCTTCGTTGCCACCATAACGTCCAATCCGGGGGAGCGCTCGTATAGTTTTCGAAGTGAATCGACGAGTAATCACCGAAGGTGACCGACGAACAGTTGTTTGCCTGATTCCACTTTTCAATACCTGCTTGAAAAGCATTTCGTTCAGATTCCCCCCATGCATCATCAATCCTCACTGTGACGTTTTCGAATTGATGCCATGAATATGTTGGTGGCCTCTCGTAGAAGGGAACAAAACACGACGACTGGGAATTTACGATTACTTCAGTCCGTGTCACGGCAACAAACAAAATACAGAAGACAATAAGCCCAGCTTGAATCGTTAGCTGCCGGTGTCTGTAAGACATTTCTAATCCTCATTGAGGAAGGGCTTTGGAGATAGCTTCACGTAAGGTTGTAGTGAAACTGGTTTCGGTCACGCCTTTGTACATTTGAAACTGCGCGGAATTATCAAGCGGGACCACGCCTTCCTGTCCTAACTCGTATGCCGTCAGAATCGTGTAGTCTTCATCAGCAACATTCAGGAAAAACACATAGCGAGCACCGACTCCGGGCATACCATTTCCGCTCAGTCTAAATAAAACCTTCTGACCGTTTGGGTATTTTACGAAGCCTCCGATCCGCTGAATGTTGATTACATCTCCGGCTTTTGCATTTCCTTTTAGAACTTCTTCCACTCGCAATTCGAAATTCGAAAAGACATTCATCTTGTTGTTCGAACGATGCGCCTCCGCACTCAGCACCTGTCCCATGACAATCAAATCGCTTTGGACCACCGGTAAAGCAGGGAAATTGAATTGCCATTCTGGTCGGAAAGCGAGCTCTTCATCTTTTGGACCAGGGTTAGTGAAAGGCGCGTCTTTGTCGTAACGCTCTTTTTGTTTTTTCAGCTTAGCCTTTGTTAGCGGGTCAACAGGTTCGGTCTCTTCTGCCTCCACTACTGGATACCGATCCAGTCGATCTTGATAACTTTCACGATTTTGTGCCCGAACATCTTGCCGGATGTTGGCCGAGCCTTCACGACCTTTAAAAAGGGTGACGGAAAGCACCATCACGGTGATTACAACCACAAGAACAAGGTAGGTTGATTTACTGGTTCCCATTCACGAATCTCCGTGAGAGCAATGGTTAGCCGTCGAAGCGTAGAGAAGTTCTTGAGGGCGATAGACGGCTTATACTCCTGTTGTCTGACGCGAGTCAATGACTTTTGGCGGAACATTCATCATCCGGCGAAACATCACCCACCGTCCTTAGTTAATTTAAAAAAATATTGTGCGGCAGTAATACGGTGAGGAGTTCAGCAACTTCTCCGTACGATGGTTATTTTTGCGGATCCTCGCCCTCATCGAATCCGATGTCATGGCGGCGTTCGCCTCGAATTAATTCAATCTTCAAAGGAAAAGAGAATGAGAAATCATAGTCTGTTAGTTAAAAAGATGGCGGCGCTGGCGATGGCGCTGATGTTTTTGGTCGCTTCTTCGGGCCTCACGCGTGCTAATGCGGCTCCTGCAACACCCGAACTGACCCCGCAGCAAATTGAAGGCGTGATTGAAGAAGTGTTCGCTTCGTTAGTGGTGTTCGACGTTCCGAAGATTATGAACCATTTCGCCGATGATGCAGTGGTTCAAGACCCGGTCGGAACTCCGCCAATCGTGGGGAAACAAGCGATCGCTGCTTATCTGGAAACGTTCCCAACTCTCTTCAGTCAGATGAAACTCTACTCACTCGACGTGAAGGTGGGTGGTCAGGAAGTCGGCGTCAAATGGCGTTTACGTTTTACGACGAAGACCGGACACACGTTCTTCCTCGAAGGCATCGGTTACTTCAAGTTCAACGATCAGGGGAAGATCGTAACCGAGAAAGAGTTCTTTGATCTGGCGTACTTCTTAGAGCATTTGCAGAAGTGATGGTCCCAACTGTAACGAAGGCGAGGGCCGGCTGTTGTTCGGAGTGCGTTAGCCGGCCCGCTTCGTTTGGAGGGGGGCGAAAGGAATATACGTAAGAGATTTTCGTTTGTCATTAAAAGATCGGCGCAAAATACGAGAGGCGCGTTCAGTTGTCTGAAACGCGCCTCGCACGCGTCAATCTCTAAAAGTAGTAATCTCGAAGTGCGCCTTCAAACTTTCCTTTTCGCAGACAGCACTTCTTGAAACCTGCGTCCCGAGTTGCACGGACACAGGTCGTTCCTGCCAAGCTTTTCAATCAACTCTTTTTCACCATGGACCACTCGTCGGCCGCGCCTGACTCTTGTCTCTGAGGGATAGCCTCGCCGGCGCTTGCTGGATGGTTCAAAAGCAGTGGTAATCCTCGTTGTAAAGATTCTTTGACATGATCTTTGTCCTCCTTTTCATCGGGCAACAATATACCAGAACCGCCGCAGATCGCTCGCTCGATCGCTGCTCGTAAAGCCTCAACATCGCCGGCGGGGACGTTGGTTACTCCTTTAACATGTTGGAGCCCACAGGCTGTGGAGGCGATGACCGGCGTGCCGCGTGCGACTGCTTCTAACAATCTTCGCGGCTTGTGCTCGACAAACGCGGGAAGAACTACGAGGTCTACTCCCTCTAACCAATCTTTACTGCTGGTCCTGGTTTCAACTGCTGTTCCGCGCCAGAAGTCTGTTCCCTCAAGTTGTGCTCCGACCGTGACCACTTTCACGTCGAGCCCTTGAAGGGCGGCGCGAAGTTCGTACGCTCCTTTTCTTCCAAGTGTCGAGGCAGGGAAGACGAGCGTTCGAGTACCAGCGGGCTTCGCTTGTGACTTAACCGAGGGCATGGACCAGTCAAGCAACAGAGCCTTGTCTTTATATAACGCGGCGATTTCTGAATGCGGGGTGATAATTCTTCGCGCACTTTGTAACGCCTCACTCTCAGCACGCGCCAGCCACTCGTCAGCACGAAAGTCTGCGAGAGTTTTACTCTCCGGATGCAACGCAAACGCGGCGTCGAGTCGCTCGTGTAGACGAGCAACCGGCATCGCTGTCATCAACACGTCGAATGTTCTGCCTCCTAAATATCCTTCACGCCAGAGAAACGGCAGCAGGTTTTGTGAGACTGTGACGTGCGTGATGTCGTAACTCAGCAGCGCTGAATAACTCCGAGCAAGACGTTCTGAATATCGAAGCAGTGCGCGTTGTCGCGCCGCACCTTGCGCCGCGAGCTTTCGTGATTGATAAGCCCTCAGCAGCGTAAGCATTCGGCGTTGACGAACGTGACGAAAGCCGCCAGTGGACCAGGCGTAATTGGTTTTCCGGTACTTCTTCCCGTCAAGCGGAATAGCCAGCAGGTCGTTCTCCCGTCGCACCTCGAGTATGTATTTGTCTAACTCGGGATAAAACTCATCAACCAGAAACGCGGAGCGCCCAAACTCGGTCGCCTTGCGTTCGACATGCCTGAAGCAGTCATACGCGTCGCATGTCACACAACTCTGCGGCGCTGCTGAATCCGGGTTGATCCGGATCGTCCTCTGCGAAGATCCGTGGCTGGTATTACTCCTGAAGCGCACGACAAGCACATTGGCATCCATCATCGCTTCAATCCGAAAAGCAGACGACGACTTGAACCGCAAATCCACGTAGTTCCAGAACACAGTCGCATCACGCCCGACTTCCGCCAGGGATCCAGGCACAACTCTCGTATGCGCATGCCGCTCGACAATCTCAAAGCCTGCCATCAACGCCGCGTCGTAGAGTGCATTTGAAAGCTGGCACAGTCCACCACCAATCGACGGAATGATGCATCCTTCACGCAGTTCGCGTCCTGCGACATAGCCTTTCCAACGGCTCGCGCGTCCGATCTGCGTCCAAAAACTGAAGACCTGCCCGGCCGGTATCTCAACGCCGTTCAACCTGCGCACGGCGAGACGTAAGTTATGAATTTTTCCGGCTAGTAGATATTTCTCGGCGTCAGCGCCATCAGACCACAGCGGTGTCCGGGATTCTGCGATAACCGGTTCGTTCAAGGGGTTATCGTTTATCGGAAATCGAGGTGTTCGGGTGTTATGGGACGCCC
>DASTQB010000210.1:0-10361 GCA_035761985.1 Pyrinomonadaceae bacterium | reverse complement strand
GCTGGTCCACTACTTTCTCCGCTTCAGACTTGTCCTTATTCTTCTCAGTCGCACTCACCGCACCGCTCAGACCAAGAATCATCTCGATTGAGCCAAAGTCGCCTTCGTCCTTCTTTCCACCCAGATCGAGGAAGATATTTATCTCACCCGGATTTTTTCCGGCAGTCGCTCCGCCGCGCAACATCTCCAGCAAAGCCTGATGCGCACCAGTCGCTCTCTGCGATTTCGGTTCAAGTACAAGGAATCTCATCACTGCAAATAAGGCAGGAACTCTGTAGTTTGTCTTGTGAAAGATTTGTGCGAGAGCCATATGACTGCTCGCGTGACTCGGATTGATGTACAACTCTTTCTTCAAACTCTTCTTGGCTTCCTCTAAATTATTCAGCCTGCTGTAGGTCACCGCGAGGTTGTAGTAGAGAAGCGGCAGGTCGGGTTCGATCTTGATTGCCTGCTTGTACACGTCCACTGCCTTTTTCGGTTCGCCCAGTAAGTCGATGTTGTTTCCGATACGCACGTAAAATTCTGCGAGAAGGTCTGATTTGTACTGGGCACCTTTGGAAGCTGTCTCGAGAGCCTTCCGGTAATCCTTTTTCATCTCGTAAGCAAAGGCGAGCTCATAAAGAGCCAGAACGCTCGCCGGATTTTCGCGCAGCACTTGTTCATACTTCGCGATAGCGCCGTCATAATCGCCGCGGTCGTGCAGGACGACGCCTTCTTTGATTAGAGCTATTTGACTTTCAGTGTCGGGCGTGGGAGTTAGCTTCGGCGGATCGATCTTTTGAGCTACCACAGGAGTGACAAACAGCAACGCAAGCAGGATTGTGGGAAGGATTCTTCTATTCATGTTTCCTCCAGGATTGTCAGACTCTGCGATGAGTAAGCAGTCAAGACGTTCGGGCTATGTGGCCCGCAGTCTATCACGTTTGTGCGATTGGCCGGGAAAGTTTTAAATTCACACGCGGAAACGAAACTCCGGAACGTAGGAGGCGAGCGCATGAGAAACATCATTCTTGGTTTGTTCATCTTTCTTTCGATAGTTCTACCGGTTAAGGCTGATGTCGTTGTGGTTGCGTACATGGGCGAGTCGCAGGTGGTCCTGGTCGAGAGTGGAACATATAAAACTCTCGCGACGCTCGAGACTGGCAAGAACCCTCACGAAGTGCGAGTTTCACCCGATCACCGTCACGCATACATCGCAGCGGGCAAGACGATCACTGCGGTTGATCTGAAGAAGCGTGAAGTCAGGGCGAATTTCGATCTGGGTACTTATTCGGCGCATGACATTCGCGTCAGCCGCGACGGCCGTCGAATCTGGGCTGCATGCGCGCGGGCCCAGACGATTCTCGAACTCGATTCGGATACCGGAAAGATTCTGAAGACGTATCCCACAAACCAGGAAGGCTCATGGTTCGTTGAGATCACTCCCGACGAGCGAAAGTTCTATACGCCGAATCTTGAGGGCAAAAGCGTGAGCATCATCGACCGCGCAACGGGCAACGTGAAGGTCATCAAGTTTGATAACGCGGTCTATGGGATCGACATCACGCGAGACGGCAAACAGGTTTGGGTCAGCGGCCGCGACCTCGCCGTTATTGACACGACGAAAGATGAAGTGGTTGCGCGCATCAAGACTTCCGAACCCGATACCGGTCGCCTGCGGCTCACCTCCGACGGCAAAAAGCTGGTGGTTGCGTTAGCGAAGAAGCTGGCGGTCTATGACGTGAAGACCCAGCGTCTGCTCAGTGAAACGGAACTCAGCGCGGCCCCGAAGGTTCTGACTCTCTCCAAGGATAATCGCCATGCCCTGTTGACCAACCCCGAGGACAACTCGGTCAGCGTCGTGGACATTGTTGCAGGCAAGCAGATCAGTACCTTCAAAACCGGCCAAAAACCCGACGGCATCGGCTGGGCCAACCTTTGAGTAAGATCTGTGTTATATCCGCGTCTAATGCATCGCGTGCTGGGCCGTGATTTTATTCAATCCGCGGTTAAGTGCGTCTAGTCCTCGGACCCGGTGAAACAAAAACGGGTTCTCCAAACATTGGTAATAGATACGAATCGAAGGAGAACCTCCCATGCCAGAATTTGCAATCAGCAACTCTGTCGGCCGCCGTACTAAAGGCGCCGTAAATCAGTTCGCCGACGTCGAGACTGTTCAGAACATGCTCCGTCTCGCCGCCATGATCGAGTTTCGCCCCCAGTTTGACCCGGGCGGCATTGACGGAACTATCGACGCCAATGAGGCCGGCGATGACACCGTGAAAGCCATCGAGGCGTTCCAGTCGCAGTTTTTCAACACGCCCGATGGCGTGATTGAAGTTGGCAAACGCACGTGGCGTGAACTCGTCGACGTTCTCGACGGTGATGACGATAACCAACCCGTGCCGGTCAACGGCCCCGTTGTGCCCGTTTCGGACAGTGAATGTTTGTTTCCCTTCAAAAGCCTCCCGGAGGTTAATTGGACGGAAGGAATGCGCCGGTTTGGCGCTACGCGTAGCAATGGCGCGCGCGCGCATGCCGGCTGCGATCTGTATTTCCCGACTGGCACGGTCATCCACGCCGTCACGTCAGGGACCGTCATAGCGGATCCTTACTGGTTTTATGACGGCACTTACGCGTTGGAGATCGATCATGGTGGGTTCGTCGCCCGCTACGGCGAGATTCAGAAGCACGCGTTAGTGAGGAAAGGCGATCACGTCAGCCCGGGCCAACCGATCGCAAAGGTCGGGAATCTGCTGAGCATCGTACAGTCGATGTTGCACCTCGAACTTTATGATAAGAGTGCGCAGGGCGCGCTGACGGTGAAGACGTCGAAAACCGCGAAAACTTCGGGCGGCATACCGTTCTGGCGTCGCAAGGATCTCATGGATCCAACACCGAAACTCAATGTGTGGAAGAACAACCTGCCGCTGTAAAGCATAAGAGGCACGAGTAATTCTGTTACTCGTGCCTTTTGGCTCCAAGCACGCCGGCAACGATCTCGTACGAGCGTACGCGCGCGTCGTGATCGAAAACGCTCGTGACGATCATCAGCTCGTCTGCCTTCGTCAACGCGACAAAGTTTTCCAACTCGCGTTTGACGGTATGGGCGGAGCCCACGATCGAATACTTCAGCATGCGCGACGCCTGGTGCTTTTCCAGTGCGTTCCAGTACTCGTCGATGTTGTCGATGGGCGCCTGTAACTTTCCGCCCGAGCCACGCACGAGATTTGTGAACGACTGCTGGATCGTGGTGAACAGCCGGCGTGCCTCGTCGTCTGTTTCAGCAGCAACAACATTCACGCCGGCCATTGCGTACGGATGGTCCAACTGTTTCGACGGCTTGAACCGTTTGCGATAGATGTCGAGGGCTAGCAACAGAGCGTCAGGCGCGAAGTGCGAAGCGAACGCGTAAGGCAGCCCGAGGGCGGCTGCAAGTTCGGCGCCGAACGTGCTCGAGCCAAGGATCCAGAGCGGCACTTCAGTGCCGGCGCCAGGAACAGCGCGCACAGCTTGTCCGGGTTCTGCAGGCGCAAGCAGACGCTGCAACTCGACCACGTCCTCCGGAAAATCGTCAGAACGTGCGGGATCGCGGCGCAATGCACGCAACGTGCGGTGATCAGTTCCAGGAGCGCGGCCCAGTCCTAAATCGATCCGGCCCGGGTAAAGCGATTCGAGTGTGCCAAACTGCTCGGCGATGACGAGCGGCGAGTGGTTCGGCAGCATGATGCCGCCTGAACCGACGCGAATAGTCGACGTGCCGCATGCGAGATACCCGATGACGACGGAAGTCGCCGCGCTTGCGATGCCGGTCATGTTGTGATGTTCGGCGACCCAGTAGCGCGTGTAACCGAACGTTTCGGCATGTCGTGCGAGATCGAGGCTCTTGCGCAGGGCCTCGCGCGGTGTTTCACCGAGGATTACCGGAGCGAGGTCTAGAATTGAGACGGGTACCATGCTTGTTCTCTACTACTACTGCTGTAGCTTATCGGAAAGTGGTTGCTCAAACCACCTGAGCCCGCCCGGCAGATCGATCGAGGAGTATTCAAAGTGCAGCACGCGCCTGTGTCGCGGATCGACTGCCGGTGAGGATGCGTGAAGCAGTAGCGGGCTCATCAACATCGCTCCGCCACGTTTGACCGTACACGTAACCGCCTGCCGTTGTTCCTTCCAGTACTGAATTTCATTCACATCCAGACGACCGTGCAGGTGCGTGCCCGGCAACACACGTAACGCTCCGTTTGATTCGTCAGCATGGTCCAGGTGTATGCGCACGGCAAGCATGTTCTCCAGGACGATCACCGGTGGTTGCACGTGATGGATTCCCGCCTTGATGGACCATGGACCGTACCCGTCAACGTCAACACGTTCCTGCACCGCGATCGTGAGATCCTGATGCCACGCGACTTTCCAGTTTGCATCTCGATGTTTATCGAAATAGATACCGCGAACGACACGTGCACTACTTCCAAGAACCGGTTCAACGATTGATCTAGTCGCAGAGCTGTCAGCTAAATTGCGAGTAAGTGGAACAACGTTGAGTAGATTTCTGATCCCGAATGCTTTTCCCGCGCGCTGTTTATGAACGTCTCGATCGTGAACGTTGGTTAGCAGCTGCAGCAGCCGTGCGACGGTCGCATCGTCTACAACGCTGTCCAAAATCGCAAAACCATCGCGCTCCAAATCCGCGGCTATGTGATCCGTGTTCATCCGTGGGAATTCAAAAATGGCTGTGACGGATTTAACATGTAATTCATGTCTAATCCAAACATGCGGACAGCAAACGGAATCCCGGTTCTAGGGCAGGGAACGTGGCGAATGGGTGAAGATCCTTCGCGACGGGAGTCGGAAGTTGCGGCACTTCGTCTCGGTTTGGATCTGGGGATGACGCTGATCGACACGGCGGAGATGTATGCTGAAGGCGGAGCTGAAGAGGTTGTCGGCGAGGCGATCCAGGATCGCCCGCGTGCGGAAGTTTATATAGTCAGCAAAGTGTATCCGCATAACGCGACGTTGGCAGGAGCGCCCGAAGCGTGCGCGCGAAGCCTGCGGCGACTGAAAGTCAACTACATAGATCTCTACCTGCTGCACTGGCGAGAAGATGTGCCTCTATCGGAGACGCTCGAAGCTTTTCAAATTCTGAAAGACGACGAGAAGATTCGCGAGTACGGCGTCAGCAACTTTGATGTGACCGACATGGAAGAAGCGTCCGCGCTGCCCGGAGGAGACGAGATTGCGACGAACCAGGTGCTGTACAACCTGGAGCATCGTGGCATGGAGTGGGATCTACTCCCCTGGTGTCGAGAACGTGGAATTCCGATCATGGCATATTCGCCAGTCGGCCATAAAGCGGCGGATCAGAAACGATTGTTCAATCATCCCACGATCAAAAGCGTTGCCGAGCGACACAACGTGACTCCCGCTCAGATCTGCCTCGCGTGGGTGCTTCGCGAACCCGATGTGATCGTGATTCCGAAATCGAGTCAGCCGCAGCACATTCGTGAGAACCGTGCCGCGGTCGATATCAAACTTACAGAAGAAGATCTACAAGAGTTGGACCAGGCGTTTCCGCCACCGGATCGCAAGATTCCACTCGAGGTGCTTTAATAACAAGGTCATGAGCAAACATCCAACAGAGGATCAGAACGAACGGCACGCCGGCGAGCAGATGAGCGAAGCCGAAATCGATTACAACGTGATGGGATCTTTCCCGGCGAGTGATCCGCCGTCGTGGACGCTCGGCGTAAGGCCTCATAAAACAACGAGCGAAGAGTTTGAAGGCGAGAAACCCTCTCCGCACGATCCCTCACATCAAAACGAACCCACCGATCCGTAAATCAATCCGCGGTCAGCCGCGTTAACGTTTTTCCGCAGTTTCCTTGACAGCGCTTCAAATCTAAATAAAATACGGACGTTCGTTTTTATACGGATGCCCAAACTCAGTCCCAGCGCGATCGAAAAGAACAAAGGCCGGATCGAGGAAGCAGCAAAGAAACTCTTCATCAAGCAGGGCTTCCACGCGACCTCGATGCGCAATATCGCCGCCCGCGCAGGGACTTCGCTCGGCAACGTTTACAACTATTACCGGACCAAAGAAGAGATCCTCGGCTCCATCATCGAGAAGTACCAGACCACGATCGATGGCCGCCTGCGTTCCATCTTCGACGAAATCGACGAGCCGCTGAAGCCGGAGTCGCTCGTCCGTTTCGGTGGGCAGATCAAGAAAATGGTGAACGATCACCATGATTTCTGGCTGCTGATGTACATCGACGTACTCGAGTTTGAGAATCGCCACTTCCGCAAGATGTTTGAAGGTCTGGTTGAGAACCTGCGCCGGCGTTACGCGCCGCAGTTTGAAGAGCTGAAGAAGCGCGGGGCAGTGCACGGCGACGTCGATCCGGCCGTGGGTTTCACGGCGGTCTACATGCAGTTTTTCAACTATTTCCTGGTGGAGAAGCTGTTTGGCGGCAACAGCCACTTCGGTTTGACCGACGAGCAGGTGATTGAGCAGTTAACCGGCATGTACTGCCGCGGATTGTTGCAGAACCACAAGCATTGACAGGATGACAGGATTAAAAATCCTGTCCAACTACGTGTAAATAAAAACGAACGTTCGTGTTGTTTCAAAGATTTTGCAGGAGGCAGATTATGTTTCGATCGACTCGAGTAGCTCTCGGTTTTCTATTCGTCACTTTCTTCTGCGTGACGCTTTCGGCTTTCGCGCAGGGCGGCACCGGCCAGTTGAGCGGCAACGTTGTCGACGCGAATGGCGCAGTCATCGCTGGAGCAAACGTAAAGCTCACCAGCCTCGCGACTGCGCAGGAACGCGAAACGACCACAAACGACTCGGGCGATTTCGCGTTCACGCTCCTGCCTGCCGGCACTTACAAACTGGAGATCACTGCCACGGGATTTCGCACAGTCGTCGTCGACGAGGTGCGAATCAACGTCACCCAGACCACAACGCTGCCGGTGCGTCTGGACGCCGCCGCAGTCTCCGGCATGGTGACGATCAGGGCTGAATCGCCGCTCGTGCAGCAGGAGTCGTCGCAAGTCGGACGCACGATCGAAGAAGACACGATTCGCCAACTGCCGCTGCCGACGAGAAACTTTCAGCAGTTGCTGACGCTCTCGCCCGGCACACTGTCGTCAGTCGCCAACAACACGGAGCTCGGACGCGGCGACGCGATCATCTCAGTCAACGGCCAGCGCACCACCAGCAACAACGTGCGCATCAACGGCATCGACGCCAACTCGATCGGCACAAACTCCACGCCGAACATCGCCGTTCCCGCTACCGACACGCTCCAGGAATTTATCGTGCAAACGAGCCTCTACGACGCGTCGCAGGGACGTAACGCGGGCGGCAACGTTGAAGCAATCACGAAATCCGGCGGCAACGCTTTTCACGGCAACGCCTATTACTTCCTGCGAAACGACTCGCTCAACGCGAACGATTTCTTTCTCAACGCCGCAGGGCGGCCGCGGCCGGAACTTAGCCGACATCAATTCGGCGGCACACTAGGTGGTCCAATCATTAAAGATCGTCTGTTCTTCTTTGGTTCCTACCAGGGCACGCGCGAACGCAACGGTGCGTCGTTGAACAACAGCTTGATGTCTCCGTTCATTCCGCCGCAGTTGCGTGACGACAACCGCACGGCCGCGGGTTTGTCGGCTGCGTTTGGCGTGCCGGCCGCTTCGATCAACCCGGTGATCCTGAATGTTCTCAACGCGCGGTTGCCCGGTGGTGAGTTTGCGATTCCATCGGCTGGAACGCCTTCCGGTTTGACGCCGATCTCCGGTCTCTCGCGTTTTCGTGAGAACCAGTTCAACGCAAACTTCGACTGGCGGCTCAGCGACAACCACACGATCAGCTCGAAGAACTTCTTCGCGAGCAATCCAACGTTTCAGGCTAACTACAACTTCGCCGGTTTGGGAAACGGCGTTACACAGTTGCCGGGCACTGGCGGTTCACTCGATATCATTCAGGACCTCAATTCGATCACAGACACGTACGTGATCAATCCGAACGTCGTTAACCAGGCGCGCTTCGGATTCAGTCGTTTGCGTGTGACATCCGAAGCTGAAGAGCCTTTCACGGCGGCGCAGTTTGGCATCAACTCTCCGTTGAGAAATCTCTTTCCGGGGATGCCGACGTTGACCGTGACCGGACTGTTCACGCTCGGTTCATCGCCGTTCGCGGATCAATCGTCGCGCATCAACGCATACACTTTCGGCGACACGTTATCAGTCGTCGCCGGCGATCATCGTCTGCGCTTTGGTGGTGAATATCGCCGTTCGCAGGTCAACTTCTACTTCAACGCGTTCTCGCGCGGGCAGGTGATCTTTTCGAGCTTCAACAACTTCCTGGCGGGTAACGGCGTTTCGATCATCGGCTCGGGTGTGTTTGATCGCGCACTGCGCGTGAACGACTGGAGCGGGTTTGTTCAGGACGACTGGAAAGTCACTCCGCGTCTGACGTTGAACCTCGGCGTGCGTTACGACTTCTACGGTTATCCGGTCGATACACGCGGGCGGCTCGTAAACTTTATACCCGAACAGTTTCGTGCCGGTACGACTGCATCGCCTGCTGGTCCACCGAACGGTTTTGTTCAGGCAGGCAATGGAACACTCGCCGGAGTGCCGGCAGTTGAAGACAGTCTGATTCCAACCGATCGCAACAACTTCGCGCCGCGTGTTGGGTTGGCTTTCCGTTTGAACGACTCGGGCTCACTCGTCGCGCGCGCCGGTTACGGCATTTACTACGATCGACTCTCGACTCGCTACGCGAATACGCAGTTGCTCAACTATCCGTATCTCGCGTTGGCAGTGGGACTGCCGGGCGTGTTGCGAACGATGTCTGATCCGTTCATTCCGGTGCCGCAGCCGGGAGCGTTTCCGGTGAATCCGACGATTCCATCGCCGCTCTCGCCGTTGTCGCCGATCGTCGGCGTCCCGATCAGCGGCATCTTCATAGATCCGAATCTGCGCACTCCGTACATCCAGCAATACAACGCAAACGTGCAGTGGGAGTTTGCGAACGATTACCTGTTGGAAGTCGGTTACGTAGGTTCGAAGGGAACGAAACTGCTTCAGGTCATTACGCTGAACCAGCCTGTCTACAATCCCGTTGCCAACGTGTTTACGGCGCCGTTCGGCACTGCGTTGTCGACGCAGAAGAACGTTGCGGGTGGCATTCAGCAGGCGCAGTCGAGCTCGAATTCGGATTACAACTCGCTGCAACTGAGCGTGACGAAGCGTTTCAGTCGCGGGCTTCAGTTCCTCAGTGCTTACACGTATGGAAAGTCGAACGACTACTATTCCGGCGGCACCATCAACGAGCTGTTTGCAGTTCCGGGTGATCAGTTCAACTGGCGGACGAACTATGGACCATCGGATTTCGACCGGCGGCATCGTTTCGTCACCAGCTTTGTTTACGACGTGCCGAAACTCGTTTCCGAAGACAGCGCCGCGCGCGTGTTGCTCAACAACTGGCAGCTCAACGGCATCCTGACGCTGCAGACCGGACTGCCGTATTCGATCGTCGACATTGTCGGCAACAACATCATTCAGCGTGCGAACTTCGCGCCTGGATTCAACGGCAGCATCGAGACGAGTGGCGACACGCAGGAGCGGCTGGGCGCGTTCTTCAACACCGGCGCGTTTGTAGCGTCGCGACCGATTCTCGGCGGCGCTGCGCTGGGCACTCCAAACAACCCGAACTTCGATCGGAACAATCCGTTTGGAAACACACCGCGCAATTTCCTCTATGGACCGGGACAGAAGAACATGGACTTCTCGATCGTGAAGTTCATTCCGATCCGCGAGTCGATCAGAGGCGAGTTTCGCACGGAGTTTTTCAACGTTTTCAACTGGGCCAACTTTGCGAATCCCAACAACAACGTTGCGGTGCCTGTGACGTTTGGTCGAATTACGGCGACGAGTGCAGGACCGCGAGTGATCCAGTTTGCGTTTAAGCTGAACTTCTAGTGCCGAAGATATCCGTTAACGGTGTGAGGCTCTTTTACGAGGCTGAGGGAAGCGGCGAGCCGGTGGTTTTGATTCCGGGGTTTGCGTCTGGACGCGCGATCTGGTCCATGCAGACCCCGGCGCTGGCGCGCCATTTTCGCGTCATCAGTTTTGATCCGCGAGGGATATGCGCGTCTGACAAACCGGAAGGTCCGCAGACGATCGGTTTGCTCGCGGATGATGTAGCGCATCTGTTGCAGACGCTCGGAATTTCCGCGGCGCATATCGTGGGCGTTTCGTTTGGTGGCTTTGTGGCGCAGGAGTTTGCGCTCAGGTATCCGTGGATGACGTGGAAGCTGGTGCTTTGTTGCACGGGATTTGGTGGTCCGAATCACGTGATGCCGGGGCCGGAG
>DASTQB010000209.1:0-27648 GCA_035761985.1 Pyrinomonadaceae bacterium | reverse complement strand
GCAGGTCAAGCTCTTGTTGCCGAAGGGTCAGGCCCGGCAGTTCCAGTGCACTAAAGGGCGCATTCTGCAGCGCGAACATCACTTGAAAGAGGGGATTGCGGCTCAGATCACGCGCGGGTTGCAACTCTTCCACCAGTTTCTCGAAGGGCAGGTCCTGATGCGCGTACGCAGCGAGGGTCACTTCCCTGACCTGCTGCAGCAGCTCGGTGAACGTAAGCGTATTCAACAAGCGCGCGCGCAACACCAGCGTGTTAACGAAAAACCCGATCAGGTTTTCCAGATCGCGATACCAGCGGTTTGCGATCGGCGTGCCCACGACAATGTCGTCCTGGCCGCTATGCCGGAACAACAGAGTCTGGAAGGCGGCCAGCAGCGTCATGAACAGTGTGACTCGCTCGCGCCGGCTCAATGCTTTCAACTGCCGTGTTATCTCTGCCGGTACCTCGAATGGCACCATGGCTCCGTTAAATGTCTGTTCGCGCGGACGTGGGCGGTCCGTTGGTAATTCCAGCATCGTTGGAATCTCCGCCAACGCTTCACGCCAGTAATTAAGTTGCGCCGCAAGAACGTCACCCTGCAACCAGCCACGCTGCCAACGCGCGAAGTCAGCATATTGAATCGGCAGTTCCGCGAGCGGCGACTCCTCTTCCGCAAGAAACGCTTTGTAGAGCTCCGCAACTTCGCGGATAAAGACTCCCGTCGACCAGCCATCGCTGATGATGTGGTGCATTGTCACCAGCACCACATGTTCTTCCGCTTCCAAACGCACGAGGCACGCTCGTACGAGCGGCCCGCGCGCGAGGTCGAACGGGCGTGATGCTTCTTCATTCAGCAAGCGGCGCGTCTCTGCTTCACGCTCTGCCGCATCGAGGTCGCTCACGTCCAGGACAGACAGGTTGATTGGCGTGAAGGGGTTAATCACCTGTCGCGGTTCGCCATTTACCGCCGCGAAAGTGGTCCGCAATGCTTCATGCCGGCGCACCACTTCCGACAGTGATTGCTCCAACGCCGCCACGTTGAGTATGCCTTGCAACCGCACTGCTGCCGGGACGTTGTAAAACGAGCTGTTTGGTTCGAGTTGGTCCAGGAACCACAAACGCTGCTGCGCATACGAAAGCGGCAAATGCCGCTCGCGCGACACCGGTAGAAATGGCGGCGCCGTCAGTCCCACGCCACTCCGCAATGCTGCTTCAACCGTTTCCGCTAAACTTGCCACCGTCGGCCGCGTAAACAACTCGCGCAACGGCAACTCGATTCCAAATGCCTCTCGCACACGCGCCACTAACTGCGTCGCCGTGAGCGAGTGTCCGCCCAGGGCAAAAAAGATATCGTTTATTCCAACTCGACTCATCCGCAATACACTCGCCCATAAGTTGGTAAGCAGTTCTTCCGTCGTTGTGCGCGGGGCTTCATACTCAGTAACTGGCCCAACCACACTCTCCACCGCACGCTGGTTCGTGCTGGTCGATTCTTCCAGGCGCTGGGGCTCGTAACGTTCGTGCGGTGTGCTTGCCATGCTTTCCAGGACCGTGAGGTAGTTACGGCTCACCTCTTCGATCTGCTCTGCGCTCAACTCGGCTGCGTCGTATTTCAACTGCAGCGTGAGTTGCAAGGCCGCTTGCCTAAGGCTGAACTCGACCGAGAGCGGGAAGTTTGAGTCACCAACATGATTGGATCCTAAGACTTCAACGCCGCCGGCATTCTGCAGTTCTTCGTAAACATCAAAATCCAGAAAGTTGAAAGTGACCTCGAACAGCGGCGTACTGTTTCCAAGGTCCTGCTGCATGCGCGCCATCGGATAGCGCCGGAAAGGCAACAACTCACGTTCTGCTGCAAACGTCTCCTGCACCAGCTCCAACCACGTGCCGCCTGACAGTTTCAGCCGGAACGGCAACGTGTTGAGAAACAAACCGAGCACGCTTTTACTATCTCTCGTTGCAGTACGATCGTGTGACACGACACCCGTTATTACATCGTCACCACCAGTGAGCAGGCTGAGCCCCCTCAGATGCGCGGCGAGCAAAACACTCTTCAACGGAACGCCTGCCGTGCGCGCCAGCTCTTTCAATCCATCGAACAGTTCAGCGGAAACATCCACGTGACGGCCGGTCATTCGCATTGGCCCAGGCTCGATCAGCCGTGGCAGACGAGTCTGTGAGCCGTCGCTCAGCATCGTGAGCCAATACTGCCGCGCCTCTTCTGAGTTCAGAACGCCCTGCTCTGCCGCGACAAAATGTCGAAACGCCCCACTCTCCAGAGCTTCGCTCGCACGACTCTCTTCGTGGACCATCGAAGAATAGACGGCGAACAATTCCCGGAGCATGGCGGCCACGCTCCAGTCATCCAGAATCGCATGGTGAAAACTAAACGAGAATTGAAACGCGTCTTCACTACGTCGCTCGATCTGAAAACGCAGCAACGGCGCCTGCCGCCAATCGAAACCGCGTCGCTTTTCCACCTCCAGCCACTCCGCCAGGTATTCTTCCTGTTCAGCTTGTGACAACGAACGCATATCTCCGATCTGCAACGGCACCGCTACTCCGTGGTGGACCAACTGCAACGGTTGACTGAAGGTGCTGAGATTGAACGATGTCCGCAGCACTGGATGCAGATCGATCAGTTGTTGCAGCGCGGCTTGAAAAGCCTCGCCGTCGAATGGCATCCGCAGATGAAAGCTGAAGATTTCGTGATAGAGACCGGCCTCGGGCGCTAGTTCACTATGAAACAGCATGCCCGCCTGCAATGCCGTCAGCGGATACGCATCCACTACGCCTTCCGGCAAACGCATGCGGTCCGCTTCGCCGATCAAGCTGAACGGTTCCGTCTGCGGTATCTCAGCACTTGAGTCGGAAAGTTCGAGGGCCTGGGCGAGTTCGTAAATGGTTTGATGCTGGAAAATCTGTTGGACCGTGAACTCCAAACCCACCGCACGCGCCTTAGAGATCACTTGAATGGTGAGAATTGAGTCGCCGCCCAGTTCAAAGAAGTTGTCTTCAATACCGACTCGCTCTACCCGCAGAACTTCGGCCCACACGTCACAGAGCAACTCCTCTGTGGTCGTACGTGGCGGCACATAAGTCCGCTCGCCGCCAATCTGCACTTTTCGCCCCGCTAACTCACGGCGATCGACTTTGCCGTTGGGCATCAGCGGCAACGATTCGAGTTTGACGATTGCAGACGGCACCATGAAGTCTGGTAACCGCTCGCGCAGGTATGCGCGTAACTCGAACGCGCTAACGTCTTGCTCTTCTCCGTCGACGACGTAAGCCACGAGACGTTTGTCGCCGTTGGTTTCGGTGCGAGTCACAACTGCGCATTCTTTAATCGAGTCGTGCTGGGCCAGCACCGCCTCTACCTCGCCTGGCTCGATGCGATAACCACGGATCTTCACCTGCGTGTCGCGGCGCCCGATAAACTCGAGTGTTCCCTCGGCGCGCCATCTCACGTAGTCACCCGTGCGATACAGCCGCGCTCCTGGTTGTCCACTGATCGGATCGGGTACAAATCTTTCGGCCGTCAACTCCGGCTGTCCGGCATAGCCGCGCCCGACTCCTACTCCACCGATGTAAAGCTCTCCCGGCACTCCCACCGGCAGCAGCTCCATCTGCGCATCCAGCACATACACCTGCATGTTCCCGGTCGGGCTTCCCATCAACACCCGCTCTGCGCCTGCTTCACACGTCCACTCCGTCGCGGCGATCGATGTTTCCGTTGGTCCATACGAGTGATGTAACTCTGCTCCGCTCAAGCGCTGAAACTCCTGCATCACTCCGAGCGGTAACTTCTCTCCGCCACTGATCACATAACGCAGATTGCGGCATTCACTCAGCCGCGGCTCTTGCACCACCATGCCCAACAGCGATGGCACAAAGTAAGCACACGTCACCGCCTGCTCGGCCATGTAACTCAGCAAGGCGCCGCTCTCCAGCATTCCTGCCGGCGCTATCACCACGCGCCCGCCCATCATCAGTGGCCAGAACACTTCCCAAACTGACGGATCAAAGTTGAGCGACGTGTGCATCAGAAACGCATCCTGCTCGGTCAGCTCATAGCGCTGCTGCATCCACTGCAAACAGTTGAGCACGCCGTCATGCGCGACCATCGCTCCTTTGGGTTGGCCGGTCGATCCGGAGGTGTAGATGATGTAGGCGAGGTTCGCAGCACTGGCCGACTGCAGCGGGTTCTCTTCGCTCTCGTTAGCAATCGCGGCCCAGTCGGCGTCGACGCGAATACTCTTAACTTCTGCCAGACGGCTCGCAAAGTTCTCTTGCGTGACCAGCAATTCCAGTCCCGCATCGCGCACCATGAAGCGCAGCCGTTCATCCGGGTAGTCCGGATCGAGCGGCACGTACGCCCCACCGGCTTTCCAGATAGCCAGCAGCGTCACGATTGTTTCGAGCGAGCGCTCCAGCAGCACGCCCACCGAAACCTCTGGTCCAACGGCAGCTGCTTGCAGGTAATGCGCAAGTTGATTCGCGCGGCGGTTCAGTTCTTCGTAGGTGAGTTGCTCACCGTCTAACACGGCCGCCACTGCATTTGGCGTGCGCGCCACCTGCGCTTCGATCAGTTGCGACATACCATGCTCAAGATCGTAGCTGGCGCGCGTGTCGTTCCATTGCTCCAGCAACAGCCGCCGCTCGTCGCTGCTCAACAGTTCGAGTCGCGAAACACGCTGCTCCGGATCGCTTACCACTGATGCGAGTAACCGCTCGAACAGGCCCAGCATTCGCTCAATAGTGCTCGCTTCGAACAGGGCCGTGTTGTACTGAATCGTGCATCGCAGACGGCTATCAACTTCGCCGACTATCAGCGTCAGATCGAACTGCGACGTGTGGTTCTCGACCTTGATCGTACCGACTTCCAGTCCTGTTAACGTCAACTGGTCCGACGCTGCTTCCTGCCACGTGAACATCACCTGGAACAGCGGGTGATAACTAAGGTCACGCTCCAGCGGGAGCTGATCCACCAGCACCTCGAACGGTAAGTCGCGATGCGCGTACGCCTCCAGCGCGTGCTTTCTCAAGCGGCTCAGAAACGCTACAAACGTCGGGTCGTCGTGGAAATCAGAACGGATCGCGAGCGTGTTGACGAAGAAGCCGATGAGCGACTCGGTCTCGATTCTCGGACGGTTCATCACCGCCGTTCCCGTAACGACCGTGGTCTGCTGTGCGTAACGGTGCACGAGAGCGTGGAACGCTGCCATTACCGTCATGTACAACGTCGCATTGGATTGTTGGGCCAGCGATTTCAGATCCGACGTCAACTCGGCGCTCAGAAGATGCGTGGAATATGCACCTTCGGTCAGTTGAACTTTCGGTCGCGGGTAATCAGTGGGTAACCCGGATAACGCTGGAACGTCCTTCAGTCTGCTGGTCCAGTAATCGAGCTGGCGCGCCAGCACGTCTTGCGTCAGCCACTGCCGTTGCCACAGCGCGTAATCGCCGAACTGGATCGCGAGCTCAGGTAAAGGCGATGCATTGCCGGTCGTGAACGCGTCGTATAAAGCTGCTACTTCCCTCTCAAAAATAGCCATCGACCCTGCATCGGTGATGATGTGATGCATACTGAACAGCAGCACATGATCCTCCGCGCCGAGCCGCAGCAGTGCCACACGCAGCAATAGACCAGCTTGCAAGTCGAAGGGACGCTGTGCTTCCGCTGCAGCAAGTCTCACAGCGTGGGCCTCACGGTCCTCGTCAGGCAGTGAGCTCAGGTCAATCAAAGGCAACGGCACGTGTTGGTAAGGAGTGATGACCTGGATGGGAGTACCGTTAACCTCAGGGAACGTCGTGCGTACGGCTTCATGACGGCGCACGATCTCGTTGATGCTTTGCTCGAGTGCGGCGTAACTCAGCACACCATGAAGCCGTACCGCGTCCGCCACGTTGTAGGCGAGGTTTTCTGGCACGAGCTGGTCCAGGAACCACAGCCGCTGCTGTGCAAACGAGAGAGGCAAGACAGCTTCAGCAGGTGCCGGATAAATTGGAGGCATCACCAGCTCATGGCTCGCGCGAATCAGATCGTCAACACCATGCGCCAGCTCAGCGAGATTGCGACGTTCGAAGAGTTCACTCAGCGGTAATTCAACGCCGAATGCTTCTCGAATGCGCGAGATGAGTTGAATAGCCAATAACGAATGGCCGCCGAGATCGAAGAAGTTGTCGTTGACTCCGACTCGACTCACACGCAGCACATTCGCCCATAATTCCGCGAGCAACTCTTCCGTCGGTGTGCGTGGCGGTTCATACTCTGCCTCGTGCGCAAAGATACTCTCGGGTTCCGGCAATGCACGGCGGTCGAGCTTCCCGTTCCGCGTCAGCGGTAACTCGTCCAGATGAACAAAGAACGACGGCACCATGTATTCAGGCAACTGCTTTTTCAAATGTTCACGTAATTCACCAGTCTGAGCATCGGCGACCACATACGCGACCAGTTGCTTGTCTCCATCTGTCTCTTTAAGCACGACTGCTGCTTCTCTCACCTGCTGGTGTGCGCGCAGCACTGCTTCGATCTCTCCCGGCTCGATACGGAAGCCACGTACCTTTGCCTGGTTGTCGACGCGACCGAGAAATTCGATATCGCCGTTTGGAAGAAAGCGCGCCCAATCGCCCGTCCGGTAGAGTCGCGCACCGGGTTGCGTGCTGAACGGATGCGGCACAAAACGCTCCGCGGTGAGTTCCGGATGATTGAGATAGCCGCGCGCCAGTCCATCACCACCGGTGTAAAGCTCGCCGCGCGCGCCGGTCGCGACTGGCTGCAGGTTGTGATCAAGAATGTAGACGTCGGTGTTTGCGATTGGACGACCGATGGGAACGCTCTGATTGAACTCAACGCCCGCGTTCATCGAGTAGCAACACGTGAAGGTTGTGTTCTCGGTTGGACCATAGCCGTTGATGAGTTTGCAGTGCGGCACCTCACGCAGGAACGGCTCGACGTGTGATACTGAAAGTGCATCGCCACCCGCGAGCAACTGCCGCAGCCCGCGCAGATCATCAAGCTGTTCGTCAACCATCAGGTTGAAGAGTCCGGCCGTCAGCCAGAGTACGGTCACGCCATGGGTCCTGAGAGCCAGGCCCAGTTCAGCTAACGTCGTTGGTCCCGGCGGCATGATGACCAATCGCCCGCCGTTCAGCAGCGCTCCCCAGATTTCGAAAGTCGATGCGTCGAACGCGAGGGGCGCAAAGTGCAAGCTGACTTCATCTGCTCCGAGATGCGCGAAATCGTTTTCTTTGACCAGTCGAACAACACCGCGATGAACAACCTGAACGCCTTTGGGCTGCCCGGTCGAGCCGGAGGTGTAAGTGATGTACGCGAGATTGTCACCGGAAACCCATGTCTCTGGATCTTCTGTGCTGCGAGTGCTGATCTCCGGCCACGCTTCATCGAGACAGATCACGTCCGCATCCTTTTGAGGAAGACGATCGCACAACGTTCTTTGTGTGAGCACAGCACGAACAGCAGCATCTTCAAGCATGAACGCAAGACGCTCTTGCGGATAATCAGGATCGAGCGGCAGGTATACGCCGCCGGCTTTGAGCACGCCGAGCACGCTCACAATCATGTCCGGCGAGCGCTCCATCATTATGCCAACGACAGTCTCCGTGTGGACGCCACTCGCTTTGAGGTGGTGGGCCAACTGGTTGGCGCGGACGTTCAATTGCGCGTAGGTCAACTGTTGCTCGCCAAACTCCAGTGCCACCGTGTCCGGAGTAGCAGCAACCTGTTCTGCAAAAAGTTGATGAATGCAGCGCGTGTGTGGAGAAGGCGCTGTGCTGTGATTCCAGTCGTGAAGCTGCCTGTGAAGCTCTGATTCAGACAGCAGTTGGGACCAGTCATATCGTACAGATGGGTTGGTTGCCATTGCCATCAGGGTTCGTTCGTAGTAGCCCCTGATGGCTTCAACCTGTTCGCTGCTCAACTCCGCCGCGTCGTATCGCAGATCCAACCTGATCTGTGAACCTTCCAACTCGAGGGAGAAATCGGCCGAGAGCGTGAAGTTTGTATCGGCAACACCATCGAAATCCAAAACTTCAAGGCCGTTGACGTGCTGTATCTCTTCGTAAACATGAAAGTGCACGAAGTTGAAGAGGACTTCGAACAACGGTGCATCGTTGCCAAGGTCCTGTTGCATCTGCGCCATCGGATAGCGCCGGTAAGGCAACAACTCTCGTTCTGCCGCGAATGTCTCGTGGACCAGTTCCAGCCACGTTCCTCCTGCGAGCTTACGCCGGAATGGCAACATGTTAAGGAAAAGGCCCAGCACTCTTTCGCCGTCTGCCGTTTCGGGCCGGCCGTGCGATGCGATCCCGGTCAACACGTCATCGCTGCCCGTGACCATGCTCAACACCTTGAGATGTGCCGCAAGCAGAACGCTCTTTAGCGGCACACCGGCCGTGCGCGCGAGTTCTTTCAATTGGAAGGACAGCTCAGGTGAGAGATCTAAGTGGTGACCAGCCACTCGTGATGGACCAGCACTTTTCGCGAGACGCGGCACGCGGGATAGCGGGGCATCACTGAGTATCGTGGTCCAATACTCGCGGGTCTCCGTTGAGTTGACGACCGCCCGCTCCGCCGCTACGAAGTCTCGAAACAAAGCACTGACCGCACCTTCGCTGGCACGCTCACCTGTCTGCAGCGCGGAATAGATTTTGAACAATTCTGTGAGCATGGTGGCGAGGCTCCAGCCATCCAGAATCGCATGGTGGAAACTGAGCGAAAACTGAAACGACTCTGCACCGCGGCGATCGATTTGAACCCGCAGCAGCGGCGCCCGGCGCCAATCGAAGCGGTACTGCTTTTCCGTCGCCAGCCACTCCGCCATGTACTCTCCCTGTTCCGCGGGCGAGAGTCCACGCAGATCTCCGATCCGCAGTGGCACTTTTACTCGCTCATGGACCAACTGCAGCGGTTCATCGAAGTCGCTGAGGTTGAACGACGTCCGCAGCACCGGATGTCGATCGACGAGTTGTTGCAGCGCTGCTTGTAAAGCATCCTCGTCGAATGGAGCGCGCAGGTGAAAGCTGAAGATGTCGTGATAGAGTCCGGCCGCGGGAGCTAATTCGCTATGAAACAGCATGCCCGCCTGCAGTGCCGTCAGCGGATACGCATCCACTACTCCAGCCGGCAAACGCATGCGATCCTGTTCGCTGATTAAACTGAACGGCGCTGTCTCGATAAGAGGAACGCAACTTTCCTGCGCGCATTCCAGCTCCTGGGCCAGGTCGCGCACAGTCTGGTTCTGGAAGAGTTGCCGCACCTTCAAGTCCAAACCAGCAGCCCGCGCTTTCGCGATCACTTGAATCGTCAGAATCGAATCGCCGCCCAGATCGAAGAAGTTGTCGTTAATACCCACTCGCTCTGCGCGCAGCACGTCCTGCCAGATAGCACAGAGCAACTCTTCAGTCGTGTTACGCGGCGGCACGTAAGCCCGCTCGCTGCCGACGTGAACCGCCCGCCCGGCCAGTTCGCGACGATCGACTTTGCCGTTGGCTGTCAGCGGCAATGAGTCAAGGGCGACGATCGCCGCGGGGATCATGAACTCCGGCAGCCGCTCGCGCAGGTAGGCTCTCAATTCATACGCGCTCTCACTGAAGCCATTGGCTTTCGCCACGACGTAAGCCACGAGATACTTCTGGCCGTCATACTCCTGCCGCATCACTACCGCGCATTCACTCACCGACGCGTGCCGGCCCAGCACTGCCTCAACCTCGCCCGGCTCGATGCGATAGCCGCGTATCTTTACCTGCGCGTCCACTCGCCCAACAAACTCCAGCGCGTTCTCACTGCCCCATTTCACATAGTCGCCCGTCCGGTACAATCGCTCGCCGCCGGCAGTGCTGAACGGGTGCGGCACAAAACGCTCGGCCGTCAGTTCAGGTTGGTTGAAGTAACCTCGCGCGAGTCCATCTCCGCCGATGTACAGTTCGCCCTGAACGCCGGCGGGCACAGGCAGCAGATGTTCGTCTAAAAGGTAGACCTGGACGTTTGTGAGCGGGCGACCGATGGGGACGATCTTCGCCTCCTCGTCGACACTCGTAACCTCGTGCCACGTAGCGTAGGTCGTTGTCTCAGTTGGACCATACACGTGCAGAAGCCGCTCTGGTGGTCCTTTCTCCAGCACTTCCCTGACCCACATCGGCTCCACCGCCTCGCCACCAAACAGAAGATGCCGCAGACCACGAAACGCTGCCGGGAGTTCACGGACCATGTGGTTGAAAAGCGCCGTCGTCAGGAACAGGACGGTGATGCCATGCGCTTCGAGTTGTGCAGCCAGCGCGTGAGGAGCGAGAGCTACATCCTTCTCGATGATGACGAGGCGAGCACCCGAGAGCAGCGCGCCCCAGATCTCGAACGTGGCAGCGTCGAAAGAGCTGTTCGAGACCTGGGCCACAACGTCTGACTCGTCGAGCGTGACGTAGTTTGTGTCGCGTACCAGGTTGTAAACCGCGCCGTGCGTGACAGCGACGCCCTTCGGCTGTCCCGTCGAACCCGAGGTGTAGATGACGTAAGCCAGGTGATCGCTGGAGATGTTGCTGTCCGGATCGGTAGTGGGTAAGGACGACCACAACTCGCTCTCGGTGTCCAAACATAGTGGCGGCGCGTGGTCCACTATTGACGAATGCCTCGGAATGATCGCCGAATGAGTAAGGATGACTGGAAGCGATAAGTCCTCGACGATGAAAGCGAGGCGCTCGGTCGGGTACTCAGGATCGAGTGGCACGTAAGCGCCGCCTGCCTTCAGGATGGCGAGCATCGCGACCAACATGTCGATCGAACGATTCAGGCAAACGCCGACTGGCGTTTCAGCCCCGATCCCCAGTTCGCGTAAGTAGTGGGCCAACTGGTTCGCGCTGCTGTTTAGCTCAGCGTAGGAAACGTGCTGTCCGTGGAATGTGAGAGCGGTGGACTCAGGAGAGAGTGCCGCCCGCTCCTCAAAGAGTTCGTGAATACAGCGAGCGTGAGCATACGACGTGTGAGTGTCGTTGACGTCGACAAGCAGTTGCTGCCGCTCGGCGCTGCTCAACAGTTCGAGTTGTGAAATACGCTGCTCCGGATTTCCGACCGCCGACGCGAGCAGGTTCTCGAACTGGGCCACCATTCGTCTGATCGTGCTCGACTGAAAGATGTCAGTGCTGTACTGCAGGTCGACCCTGATCCGATCTCCGTCGACAACGAGGAGAGTTAAATCCAGCTTTGATAAGGAAAGTTCTTCTATACCGCCGCCGACGGTGAGTTCCGGTAGTTCCAGGTTGTCCGTGAGCGCGTACTGAATCACCAGCTTCACCTGGAAAAGAGGCGCGTGGCTGAGGTCGCGGTCCGGGTGCAGCATATCGACGACTTTCTCAAACGGCGCGTCCTGATGCGCATACCCGTTCAACGTCACTTCTTTCACACGATCCAGCAACTCGTTGAAGGTTGGGTTGCCGTCGAGATCTGCGCGTACTACAACCTGGTTTACGAAGAAGCCGATAAGCGCTTCGGTCAGGTCGTGATTACGATTCGCGACGTCGGTCCCAACCAGAAAGTCGGTCTGCCCGCTGTACCGCGACAACAAAACCTCGTAAGCAGCCAGCATCATCATGAACAACGTCACGCCTTTGCGACGGCCTAACGCTCTCAGCTGGTGCGTGAGCTCGGAAGAGAGCAATACCGACTCATGAGCTCCACGTCCCGTAAATACGGCCGGACGCTGGCGGTCGGCAGGTAACGCCAGAACGTGTGGAGCGTCCTCCAACTGCTGTCGCCAGTAGTCCAGATGTCGTTCGAGCACTGGTCCAGTGATCCACTGGCGCTGCCAGATGGCGAAGTCGGCGTACTGGTAGGGCAATTCGGGGAGTGGGGATGGACGACCTTCACTGAAGGCCTGGTAGAGCTCGGTGATTTCGCGTGTGAGTATGCCCAACGACCACGCATCGGAGATGATGTGATGCGTAGTAAGTACGATCGCGTGGTCGTGTTCACTGACTCGCAGGACCACGAAACGCAGCAATGGACCATGCGCGAGGTCGAAGGGTCTCAGTCGTTGTTCAGGTGAAAGTTTTGATACCAGTCTTTCTCGCTCGCTTGCCGGTAATCCCTCGAGATTGATCACGCGAGGCTTCACTCTGATCTCGGAAGAGATGATCTGCATTGGTTCGTCGACGACGAGTTCGAAGCTTGTACGCAGGACCTCGTGTCGTCTTACCACCTCATTCAACACCTGCTCGAGAAGCGGAAGGTTGAGCTTTCCAGTCATGCGCAACGCTTCCATGCAGTTGTAGGCAGGGTTGTCGGGATCGAGTTGTGCGACGAACCAGAGGCGTTGTTGTGCAAAAGAGAGCGGGCAAGGCTCGCCCGGGACACGCTTCGGGACTTCCTGCCGCTTGCCTGCTTTTTTTGCTTTCAGTTCGTAGGCCAGTTTCGCCAGTTGCTCGGGAGAGAGATTAGCGATTTGGCTGGAAAGGGTACTCATTTAAACCTCTCGTGTTTCAAGCCGCTTTGCACAACAAATCATGTTAATCCTGATAATCATGTTCATCCTGTGAAGCTGATCTTCGGGGTATAGCCAGTTCGAGGTTTAGCTACACCATCACGCGCATTTCGCAACCACTGCGCGAACCATGCGACTTCCTCAAATCCCGTGTGAGGTTGATGCGCTTGAGCCAGCGATCCGTGCCGTCATACCTCGCCTTGAACGCGTTTCTGCCGTGCACGATCCGGTAGTTGTCGATGAATAGACAATCCCCCGGTTGCAACACCACCTCCTGCAAGTTGTCGTCGATGGTTTTGGCCAACGCATTCAACGCTGCACTTGCTTCATCATCGACCGGCGTCGTGAAGTACGGATCGAGACGAAGGTAAGGCGATTGCCGGGTGCCGAACAGCAACGCCATGGGCGGCGGTGCACAGTTCAGCCGGTTAATCTTCTGGTAAGCAGACTCGAGCGCCTCATTGCCACCGTGCTCTCTCTCCTGCTTGCGCAGATCCGACTCGTTCTTTTCCAGGTGAGACTCGTCAGGCTTGATGAGGTAACGCGGCGCAAACAGAATATCGAGCTGCTCGCGAGACAGGCGCGAGAGGTCCGGGGCTCCGATCAATGTCGCCACACCATCCGGATTGCGCAGGCACATCAGTCCGAGGTAATCAGCACGGTACGGATGAAAGGCGTCCTCATTATGCCACCACAGCAGTTGTTCGCTGCCGGAGCCGAGCTGGTCGTATTTGTCGGCCTCTATCGGAAACACATCGTGCATCAGGTGGCCATCCTGCTGCGTGGCCCACGCAAAAGCATCGCCGAGCAGAGAACCAAACAGCACAAACATGATCTGCTCTTGCAGCGAGCGTGCTGTATCCAGCTTCCACTTCCAGTGTGCAGGAGTTTTACCGAGCCGGTCGTTGTCGATCGGATACCCTGAGATCACACACACTCCGTCTGCCGGCTCTTGAAGTCTAAAGTCACTCAGAAACTCCCGGATGCGTCGCGGCAACTCGTGCGCATAAACCGGCGCGCGGCGTATGAACTCCGCCTCCTCGACCGACTTATGTTTCAACGCAACCTCATGAGTCACGGCTTGCACAACCTCGATTTCATGGGGGGATAAAGTAAGTGCCCACATAATTCCTCCTACAAACATTGCGCTCCTACGAAGCGCAAGTGCTGTTGTTGCGATTGGCTATAAACATGACGCTCCTACGGAGCCTTCGGTTTTTGCTCCGGCGGAGCAAAATGTTTATAGCTACCATCTTCTATTTCGCTTTCCGGCTCCGTTAGGAGTCGCATGTCACATTGCAGCTACTGCTGATGTGTTTGAGTTGCGATAGGTGTGGAAGTGTTCAGAGAGACGGGAGAGCCCCTCAGTTAGCTCCCTGGTCGAGCAGCCAAAGCCCAGCCTTACATGTTTTGGCTGGCCAAAACTCGTTCCCGGCACTAAAAGAACACTGTATTCGTCGGCAAATTTCCGGCAGAAATCTTCGCTGTCAGCGACATCGTGCAAACGAACGAACGCGCAGACTCCGCCTTGCGGACGAACCATGCTGACGAACTCACTGTGATCGTTGGCCCATGATGAAAGTAGTTCGAGATTCTGACGTGCCTGGGCCAGGCGAGGCTTGAGTAAAAGATCCCCGTTCTCGATCGCACGCGTCGCGACGAGCTCGACTAAAGGTGAGAGCGCCAACGTCGTGTAATCGCGTAATTGCACCAGACGATCCAGCACTTCCGGCGCTGCCAGGCACCAGCCGACCCGCAATCCCGGTAAGCCGTATGCCTTTGAAAGTGTTCCGAACGTGATGGACCGATCGTATCGCTCACCGATGTCTGGCAGTACCGGACTGTCGTAAGTGAGCTCGGCGAAGACCGCGTCCCACACCAGATACGCGCCTGCGCCCGCGGCCAACTCGATCAGCTCATCCATTTCTGCCGCTGTTAGAGAAGCGCCGGTCGGGTTGTGAGGAAAATTAACCACGATCATCCGCGTCTGTGGACCAATCAGACGTCGGGCTTCGCTCAAATCCGGCCGGAAGGAATTTTCAAACCGCAGTGGCCAGCGCTTCAGTTTGCACCCGATGGTTTCAGCAATCGCGAACAGTTGCTGGTAAGAGGGATCGAGCACGACAACTTCGTCGCCGGGCTCGAGCAACGCATGCATAACGAGATAGTTCGCTTCACTCGAACCATTCGTAGCCATCACGCGCTCGGCATCGCCGTTGGCCCAGCGGTTTCCGATGGCCCTGCGCAACTCCGGATCACCGACCGTCCTGCTGTCACACAGAAGGATGCGATCGAGATCATCCGCAGTGATGTTGAAGAGCCGCCGTAGCTCTCCGAATGTAAAATTCTCAACACCACTGCTGCCGATATCGATCTCGGTGTTGAAATAGTAGTCCCGCATCCAGTGCTCGAGATGAGCCGGCACGACTTCCATGAGCAGAACCGCCTTCCTTCGATTTAGTTGTGTGTTGTTGGAGTTATGCCTGTCCGAGAGCGGAGAGGGCCTGGGCCATGTCTTCGCTGTCGATCTGTTCGATCTGACTCTGAACGATCACTGGCGCGAGTGTGGCGATGGTGGGAGCTTCAAACAACGCGCGCAGTGGAATATCGACGTTGAAGTGTTCACGCAGCAGAAACATCAGGCGCGTGGCAAGGAGCGAGTGGCCGCCGAGATCGAAGAAGTTGTCGTTGATACCGACGCGCTCAACCTTCAAAACCTCGCTCCACAGCCCGGCAAGCTCCTCTTCGAGTTGCGTTCTGGGCGCGACGAAGTTGTCGTCGATCACACTGGTCTTCGGAGGTTCGGAGAGACGCTGCCGATCGATCTTTCCATTTGCTGTGAGGGGTAAAGAGTCGAGTGGAACGAAAGCATCGGGCACCATGTAAGCGGGCGTTTGCCCCTTCAGGTACTCGCGCAGCGGCGCCGTGTCCCGCGAACCGTTTTTCATGACGACGTAGGCCACGAGTTGTTTGTCAGCATCAACGGCGTCGTGCGCGGATCCGTTTTTGTGCTGGTCCAACCACACGGCCAGCAGGCTCTGTTTGTTCGGCGAAAGTTTCGAGTAACGATCAATTGTGTTCATAGCCATGTCCTCAAGAAGAATAGGCCGCGGATTTGCGCGGAAAGACACGGATTTATTCTGTCCGCGTTAATTCGCGTTTATCCGCGGCAGATTTATTTCACTGCTTTCACGACGACCATTGAGTCGGCGAACCAGTAGTGGCAATCCTCGGGTGGGTAGAGCGGCCGGCACACCGTGACCTCGAATGAGCGGAAATACTTTTGAATCAGCCGCTGGTGCCTGCGACTCAACGTGTCGATCTCGTTTGTGTACCACGTGAAGATGCCGCCGGGACGCAAGACCCTTGCGGCAACGGGGAAGAAGTCTTCCGCCATCACGATGTTGTCGATCACCTCGCGCAAGTACTCGTCTTCAAACGTCGGTACTGTGTCGAAGAACACACCGTCCATCGATTCGTCCGGCACCTGGTGGTGAGTATCGTGCCAGCGACCATGAAGCAGGCGGATGTCCCTTCCCGGAAACTGCTTCTTCCATTCGTGGAAACGTTTCACTACCTCATCATTCGCTTCCATGATCGTGTATGACCTGACGCCATACTTTTGAATGCACGTAGCAGACAGGGCCATGCCGAACCCGGCTTCGAGTATGTCGCCGTGCGATTCGGTTACGACCTTCGCCATCGCATCCATCAACGGCAGCTCCCAATCCTGCATCACCTGTTGTCCCGCAATGAACAGGTTGTGGTCGTCGTATTCCGCGTGATGCGAACCCCACGGCACCGTCTCCAAACGAGGCCGCGCCGATCCCGCAACAAACCTCCTCGATTGCACGTCGAGATGTTTGAGATCTGAAGCAAACTCATCGAGCGCGCGACGGAGCAACCAGTTTCTCTGTGCTTCCTTCGGTGGCTTGATAAACTCTTCGTCTTTCAACTTGAGCTGCACTTCGAACTGCGGGTACCTCCTGATCGTGGTGCGCTCCCGCTCCTGATCGAGTTGCAACTCCATTGCGAGTATCGTTTCACTCTCATTTTCCGAAAGTGCTTCGAGCCTTGCGAAGAGCCGTTCAGTTTCTTCAGCGCTAAGCGTCGCGAGTCTGTCTGTGACGACGTTTTGATCGGCGAATACCACGGCGCCGTCAGGGCTTCGCTTGAACAAGCGGTTGTGTCCGTTGCTCTTTGTAGTCAATGTAACGACAGCGTCCTGCACGAGTGGATGCTTTTTCAAAAGCGTCTCGATCCCGTCAGGCTCAATCCTGTAGCCACGAATCTTCAGTTGATGATCGGCCCGTCCCTGGAACAGCAGATCTCCATTTGCACGGCTGCGCGCGAGGTCGCCGGTTTTATACATGCGCGCGCCGGGAGTTGGGCTGAAAGGATCCGGGATGTACCGTTCGGCAGTTAACTCCGGACGATGCAAGTAACCGCGTGCGAGGCATTCGCCACCGACGTAGATCTCGCCGGTAACGCCCGGCGGCACCGGTCGCAGGTACGAATCGAGCAGGTAAATGCGCGTGTAGTTCAGCGCCTCGCCAAGAGGCAGATCATCGACTGGTTGATCGAAGTGCGGCACGTCATAAACAGTCGAGGTGATGGTCGCTTCCGTGAGGCCATAAACGTGAATCAACGGCACTCCGAAACTCTGCCACGCCGCGAGTAGTTTGCTCGAGACTTTCTCACCGCCGATGATCACGAAACGCAGTGATTCCGGCATACTCGCCGGGCGCGCGGCCAGAACTCTTACCCACTCGTGCCAGTAAGCAGTAGGCAACTCCATCCCGGTAATCTTTTGCCGTTCGATGACGCGTATGAGATCCATCGGCGCAATGGCCTCGTCGTCAGCGCCGAACACGATCGTGGCTCCAGACAACAGCGTCGGAAAGATCTCTTCGAGTGCCACATCAAAACTCGGAGAAGCAAACTGCAAAATCCGATCGCTTCTGCGCAGTCCGATTCGCTCGACGAAAGCGAGGGTGTACTTCGTGAGCGCATCGTGCGTGATGAGAACGCCGTTCGGTTGTCCGGTCGAACCCGAAGTGTAGATGGCATAAGCAAGATTGTCGCCGCCCGCCTTCACAGACAGGTCATACACACTCTCGTCCGCTATCTCCGTGGCCGCAACGTCAAGGCTGATCACCTTCACGTCCGACTGCGCCATGGGAAGAGCCTGCTGCGTTAGAAGAATCGACGCCTTCGCATCCGACAGCATGAAAGCCAATGTGTCTGGTGGATACGACGGATCGAGTGGCACAAACGCAGCGCCGGCTTTCAGGATCGCCAGCAGCGCAACCACAAGATCAAACGAGGGATCCAGATGAACAGCAACAAGCGTTTCTGGCTTTGCCTGGTGACGTTTCAAGTAGCGAGCAAGTTGATTCGCACGCTGATTCAACTCCGCGTACGTGAGTTTGCGATCATTGGCAACAACCGCGAGCGCTTCAGGCGTGCGCGCGACCTGCTCTTCGAATAACTGGTGAACAAGTTTATTTGTATTCATATCAGTTACACCCCAACGTTCTAGTAGTACTCGGGTTTCGCTGCCAGAGGTCAGAGGCAGCTCGAGTAGGCGCTGTTCCGGAGCTTTAACAATCTCCTCCAGCAGGTTACGAAAGTGACTCATCATGCGCTCGATGGTTGTCGCATCAAACAGATCAGTTGCATAGACCACATAACCGGTGAGTCCACTTTCAGTTTCGCTCATCATCAGGTTGAAATCCGTCTCTGACGACATTTCCTGCACGTCGAGCGGAGCAAACCGCAAACCGCGCACTTCCAACGGCTCGACTGGTGCATTCTGCAAAGTGAATTCAATCTGATAGAGCGGCGTGCGATTCAAACTGCGTTGCGGCTGGAGCATCTCAATGATCTGCTCAAACGGCACGTCCTGATGCTGGTAAGCGGCGAGCGTCATCTGCTTCACACGTTGCAGCAGATCGCGGAAAGTCGGATTGCCACTCACGTCTGTGCGCATCACCAGCATGTTTACAAAGAACCCGATCAAACCTTCTGTCTCGTCGCGGTTGCGATTCGCGATCGCAGTGCCGACAGCGATATCCGTCTGACCACTGTAGCGGTACAGCAGCGTGTCGAGCGCCGCCAGCAGGACCATGAACAGCGTCACTCCTTCGCGCTGGCTGAAGGCCCTGAGTTGTTCCGCAAGCTCCTGCTTCAGTTCGAACATCACTATCCCGCCACGGAAACTTGCAACTTCCGGCCTGGGACGATCTGTGGGTAACTCCAGTACTGACGAAACGTTCGCTAACTGCTCTCTCCAGTATGACAATTGCTGGTTGAGTGCATCGCCTTCGAGATGCTCGCGTTGCCACACGGCGAAGTCGGCGTACTGAACGGGCAAAGGAGGCAGAGGCACCGGCGTGCCGCTCGCGAATGAGTCATACAGCGTTTGCATCTCGCGACAGAGGATGCCGACGGACCACGCGTCGCTGACTATGTGATGCAACGCCAACAGCAACGCATGCTCCTGCTCGCCGAGTGTCACGAGCAGCGCACGGATCAATGGACCACGCGCGAGGTCGAACGGATGTTGGCGCTCATCGGCGACAAGTTGCTTTAAGGTCGAGCTGCGTTCGCCCTGCGGCACGTGGCTCAGGTCCATGGTCCGTAACGACATTGGCGTGACCGGCGCAACCCGTTGAACAGGACGCCCGGCAACAGTGTCGAAGACTGTATGAAGTACCTCGTGCCTGCGGATGATCTCGTTGAGACTTAGTTCAAGTGCGCTGATGTCGAGCGGGCCGGAGATCAGTAGTGCCTGGAAAGAGTGGTACAACGGATCGCCGGGTTTTAACTGCTCCAGAAACCACAGACGTTGCTGCGAAAACGATAGAGGCAACTCTCGATCGCGAGGTACAGGCACGATGGGGGGTAATGAATCTGTGCTTTCGGGCGCGGAAGAATCGATGTACGCTGCGAGCTTCGCGACGGTGGGATTCTCAAACAGTGCACGCAGCGGCAACTCCACACCCGTTGCTTTCCGTACCCGCACCATCACTCGCGTTGCGAGTAACGAATGCCCGCCGAGTTCAAAGAAATTATCGTGTAGAGAGATCTTGGGCAGGCCCAACAGGTCGGCCCAGATCTCTGCCACCATCTGTTCGGTGGCCGTGCCTGGCGCGACGTACTCGGCTCTGCCGGTCCGTTCCTTCAGTTGCGGCAACGCGCGACGATCGATCTTGCCGCTCAGCGTGCGCGGCAATTTTTCCATCACCACAAAGGCCGACGGCACCATCGCGCTCGGCAGGCGTTCCTGTAAGTAGGTGCGCAAGTCATCGAGTTTCAGATCACCGTTGCCAACCACGTACGCGCACAGGAAATTGCCGCCGATCGTGTCTTTGCGATCGATTACCGCCACCTCTTTGACACCTGCGAAACTGCGGATCACGCTGTTCAGCTCGTCGAGTTCGATTCGCACGCCTCTGATCTTCACTTGCTGGTCCTTGCGTCCCAGCAGCTCGATGTTGCCGTCGTCCAACAGGCGACCGAGGTCGCCCGTCTTGTAGACGATGTCGTTGGGGTCCTTGCTGAACGGGTTTTGGATAAAGACTTCGGCGGTCAGTTCCGGCTGCTTGTAATAACCATGACTGCGATACGGAGTGCTGATGTAGATCTCGCCGATGACGCCTGTCGGGCAGATGCGGCCTTCTTCGTCGACAATCAACGCGCGCGCACCAGGCATTGGCTTTCCGACGGGCACCGACCAGCGTTTCTCATCACCTGGTTGCACTTCGTAAATAAACTTCGCCATCGTCGTTTCGGAAGTGCCGTAAAGGTTGATGAGCTTCACACGCTCGCCGAAGATCGCTTTCCACCGTCCGACGTCGGCAGGCAACAGTGCTTCACCTGCCAGCAGCACGTACCGCAGCGAACGAAACTGCTCGGCGTTGAGATCTTCATTGAGGAGAGTGCGGAACAACGTCGGCACACAGTGGATCACGCTGATCGCTTCTCGATCCAGCCATGAGACAAGTTCTTTTGCGTCTGTGACCAGCTCGTTGTGTTCGGGAACACAGATGGCGCCGCCTGCGCAAAGTGGGACGAAGATGTCGCGCAGCGAACCGTCAAACGAGAGTGGAAGCAACTGGCTCACGCGATCGTCCTTACCGATCTTCAGCGTCTCGATTTGCCAGCGTATGAAATGGTCTATGCCCTTCAGCCGCCCTGCGATGGTCTTCGGACGTCCGGTCGAGCCGGAAGTGAAGTAGACGTAACAGAAGTCGTCCGGCGTTGACGGCTTTGCTACCAGGGCGTCGTCGACGGCAAGCTGGTCCAGGTTGTCAGGGGTGAGCACTTTCTCCTGCGCGAACCCGCTGCGCCGTGACATCAAGTTCGAATCGCTGATGAACAGATCGGGATCAACTTCCCTGACCATCGTCTCCAACCGCAGCTCCGGCAGGAGCGGATCGAAAGGAACGAACACAGCGCCCGCTTTCAGCACCGCAATAATCGATGTGATCGCATCGACCTTGCTGTCGAGAAGAATGGCTACGATGCTGTCCTTCTTCGCGCCGCGGGAGAGCAGCAGTCGCGACAACTTGTCAGTGCGTAGCTGCAGCTCACCATAAGTGATACGCGCATCGCCGCATGAGATTGCCACCTGCTCAGGCGTTTTCTCTGCCATGCGGTCGAACAAGCGCTGCACACTGTCATGCCTCATAACTTCCTGCCTCCACCACCTGCCGCGCGATGATCGCCAGCGGATCTATGCAAACTGAGGGTGCGAACTGCTTCGCGAGCAAGTGAATCTCAGAGCAGGCCGCGATGAATGAGTCCACTCGATGTCGCGCCATCACCGTTTCGACAAACGAACGCGCTTCGAGCAGATTGCGATTTAGTTTCACTTCGTAGATTAGATCGTGCATCTGTCGCTGCTCGGCCTCGGACGGAAACACGAAGTAGCTCCGAGCGTGTTCCCAGCGCGGGTGGCGTTGCAGTAGCTCCAGCTTGATCGTGCCGGTTGAGCTGATCACGAGGTGCTTCTTCCTGAGCGACTCGACTGAGGAAAAGATGGTGTCAGTAAGTGAGATGATTCGTTCTCGCAAAGCGGCGGGTACTTGCGGGAGAAGGTAATGAATCGTCATGCAACAGATGACGAACTGCGAAGCGCCCATGCGATCGAGTAATTGCAATGAGTCGATTAGTTTTGTGAGTATCGCTTGAGTTTCGCCACGCAGGAACGCTTCTGTTCGATCCGGGAACGTGGGATCGGAATACATCACGACGACCGGCGCCGACTGTTCGCGTGTACACAGATCGCCGCTGATTTCATAAACGGATTTCACAAACTCAGCGGACGCAAGCCCGCCCATGCCACCGAGTACACCGAGAACTGATTTCTTCGACATCGTGTCAATCCTGCTAATCCTGCAATCGTGTCTAAATACCCGGAAGGTTGAACGTGTCGAGAAAGATGCTGAACGTGAGCACCACAATCAGAAGATCATCTTCAAACGGCAGATTGAGTTTGAAACCTTTATGCGTGTATTCGGATTTCAAACGATCAATCACATCTGGATCGAAGTAACCCTGTCGCTTGATCCGCTCGTGAGACACCATGTCGTTGATCCATTCAATGCCCTGCTGCAACAGGTAAGGACTTCCCGGCGCGTGAAAGCCAAACTTTTCCCGCTTCACAATCGCGGGCGGAAGCAGGTTTTCCGCGACTCGCCTGAGAATGTATTTCTCGATGTACTGGTGCAGCTTCAATTCAGGTGGAATGCGCGTTGAAAACTCCACGAGATCGATGTCGAGAAATGGGTAGCGGCCTTCAACTGAATTTGCGAGCGTCATCCGGTCGCCGTGATCCGAGATCAGGTGGTCCGAGAGTCGCAACTTGAAGTCGAGATAGGAGCGCTGGTGTACCGGATGCCTGCCGCGCAAACGTTCTTTGTTGATCAGCTCATGGTTGAGACAATCGAATTCGCGATACGACTCGTTCACTCGCGCGGAGTACAACGTCTGCTTCACTTCTCGCAGTGCGTGATGGTCCTTTTCGTAAAAGAAATCCTTGTCGCCCCAGAGTCGTTCTCGTAATTCATCTTCGAGTGCCGTTTCCAGGTCGTAACTCTTGGATTCCCGATCGCGAAAACTGTCGAAGCGATAGCCGACGTAACCGGCAAACAACTCGTCCGCGCCTTCGCCAGTCAGGATCACCTTGACGCCGGCTTCCTTGGCGGCAGCAGAAAGTGCCATCGAACACGTGTTGTAGCTTTCACGCACCGGACACTCACAGTGATAAATCATGCGCGACAATCGCTCGACGATCTCAGACCAGTCGAAAATGATCTCGTTGTGAATCGAGCGCGTGAACTGGGCCATTAACCGCTGGTGTTTTGTCTCCGAGATGTCATCATCCGTGAAGCCGATCGAGAACGAGTGTCGTCTTGTGTCCGGTGCCACCTGATTGATCAACGCGCCGATAAGAGACGAATCCAATCCGCCGCTCAGATAAAAACCGACTGGCACGTCAGATTGCAGACGGTAGGACACGGATCTGGTCAGCAATTCTTCGAGCTCGTCCACGTACTCGTTTTCGGATTTATCGCTGATCGATCCAAGCGGCGGGTAATCGAGGTCCCAGTATTCCCTGACGGAGACTCCGCCATTCTCGACGACGATGTAGTGCCCGCTCTTCAGGCTCTTGATGCCTTTGAACATCGTGCGTGGGCTCACGAGGCCTGGGAACGAAAGTGTCTGATCCAAACCGGTTAGGTCTACTTCGCGCGGCACGTGCGGATGTTCGAGGATTGCCTTGATTTCGGAAGCGAAGATGAATAAGCCGTCGACGATCGTGTAGTAAAGCGGGTTGATGCCAAAATGATCGCGCGCGAGGAACAGCCGGCGGTGCTTGCGGTCGTAAATGGCAAAGGCAAACTGACCGTTGATCTTGTCGAGGAAATCGATGCCATGCTCTTCGTAGAGGTGCAGCAGGATTTCGACGTCGGAGTTGGTTCGAAAGCTGTGGCCTTTCTGGAGCAGGACTTTTTTCAACTCGCGGTAGTTGAAGATCTCGCCGTTGCACATCAACACTACGGAACCGTCTTCGTTGTAGATCGGTTGGTCGCCACTCTCCAGATCGATAATGCTCAAACGCCTGAAGCCCAGCGCGACAAAATCGTCCACAAAATAGCCCGCGGAATCAGGACCACGATGGACCAGCGTCCCCGTCATGCGCGTGAGTAGCGCTCGATCCGGCTTGCGCTCGGAACTCGTATCAAAAAACCCTACAACGCCACACATAAGAATTGTCTTCGCCTGCGGAGCAGGCGTAAGCGTAAAGCCTGGGGCGTGAGCCCCGGGGATCATTAGCACCAATCGTTGTAACCCGTGGAACGGGTGACAGCTTGCGCCCGCTTCGCGGGCTGGAAAAATCTTTATTTCGCATTTTCCTGGGGCTCACGCCCCAGGCTTTATGCTTGCGCCTGCTTCGCAGGCTTAAGAGGAGAGGGGCCAGTGTTCGTAGTGGCAGCGGGCGACTTGCATCACGTCGCGTTCGACCAGGATCGGATCCCGCGAAGGCGAATGAATTCCTTCCGCACGGCGACGCTCGCTGACTTTGTCTTCGTGAAACTGTCGTGTATCGCGATCGAGTTGGAGCTGGCCGAAGCTCAGAAAACGCACGGCGCCTTCCACGTCGCGCGTCGTCATCACTTCACCGCGGTTGTGCACACTCGGCGAGAATGGAATGTCGATAAATCCCTTCCGGAACCCCGTCACCACTCCCTGAGCGATGTCACCATTCCCGCTCAACACGACGCTTTCGAAAATCGACTCAACCTCTCGCCTGATCACTGCACACTCTTCCGCGACGCGCGCCTCGTCGATACGACAATCAGCCGCACTCGCAATGCCACTGTTAATCAACTCAATCCCCATGATGTTGTCGGTGAGTGTCGGAATGCGGAACGCCTCCACCGGAGTCTTGCCGATCATGCGAGTCGCGCCCGAACGGGCCGCTGTGATCGCAGAGTTTCGAATCAACTCGTCAGCGCGATCCTCACACGGTGGAAACGCAGCCATGTACTGGTGAAACACCGTGTTGACCTGCACATCCCTGTAACCCATGTTGCTCAGCATTTCGCGAGCCATCTGGCCCAGCATACGAATCGCCGCGATGTCCTGCGATCGATGCCCCTGCTCGGCATAACCGAGACTGACGCACTTCACTCCCTGCCGCACGGCGAGCAGTGTTTCGAGTATGTTCGTAACGATCGCTATACACGGCGGAATCAGAGTTGCCGTCAACGTGCCGAAGAATTCGCGATCGAGCACGACGCCAAACTGCTTGTGATAAAGACCCGTGAGGTAATCGACGTATTGCCAGTTTCGAATCGACTCGGCGAGTGGATAGTCTTTGTAATACGGAATGTTGTAACAGATGGCGCCGCCCTCAAACGACGTCACACCACCTGCATACGAAATTTCCGCGAGCAGACGCGGATCGCGCGTGCTGTGCCGCGTCTGTAACGGCAAGCGGATCTGCTGCGCGATTCTTCGCAAACCACTGACACCGTGATTGATCACCGGAAAGCCATTGATCGTCGAAGTGCGCGCCATCCGGCTTTCGCGGATTCCATCTTCCGCGCCGGCGTAATTGTTGTTTCGCGTCAGCGAATCCACCTGGTACGAGAGCACTCTCACGCCAGCGCGCTTGAAGTTCTTGAACAGCTTGATCTGTTCGCCAATCAGAGCGACGCCGGAGCGTGGTTGGACGAGCATCTGCTGTTGGCCCATCTGCGTCTGTGCCTGAATGCGTGGAAAGGAAGGCTGCCGCAGAAGAAACTGCGCGTTGTTGGAGAGTCGACGCGCGCCGTCGCCCGTCTTCCACTGCTCCAGCACTTCACGACGCGACGATTCAAACGTCATGTGGTCGAGCAACGTGTCAGAGGCTGTACCAGGAAACGAGCCTCCCGCCGGCAATGTCTGTTTCCAGAGGGCCGGATAATCTGCGACTTCCTCTTTACCCTCCAGATCTCGCGCCAGCATGTTCAGCACACTTTCCAGCTCGATGAAGTTGACGAAGACGCGATTGAAACCCATCTCGAGATAGTCGCGTTCCGAGCCGTTGTTGGATCCGAGGTTTCCGCCGAGATACCAGAGCGTGCCGTTCGTCTCGAACTCTCGTCTGAGTGATGGAAACTCGCGCAGGTAATAACGCGCATGACCATCCATGCTGGAGATCATGACGAGGTTCGCCATGCCCGCCATGCGAAAGAAATCAGAGACCGTGTTTTGTGTGCCGAGATAGCGAACCTGATAACCGTGCGCCGACAGTGATTGACGCAGAATGGTCAGGCCGACGGAATGTGAATCACCGCCGATACCACCCAGCAGGATCGTATGGCCTTTCATAACTTTTGTGCCTTTTGTCTTTGTGAGGCTTTGCACGAAAAAATCATGCGAATCCTGATAATCATGTTAATCCTGTGAAGCATGCCTTTCGAGTGAGCGTTTTTACAGGATTACAGGATTGGCCATGATTTACATGATGATCATGGCATCGCGTCGACCATTTTGAGCAAGTATTCCTGTTGCTTCGACTTCTTCTCAGCTTCCGAAACGGATGCGATCTCGAGCGCCAGCAGGCGATGCGACCACGTCATCAGCTTCTTGAACTGGTCCAGCGAATAACCTTTTCCGAGCAGGGAAGGAATGGTCCAGAAGTCGAAAGACCACTGCGGCAGCCAGGTAGATTCCCTGATCTCGAGAAAAGCCTGATCGATGTAGTCCATCGCCTCCATGCTCTCCATCGTGGCGTGTGACCAGACAAAGCCTTCGCCTTCGATCTTGTACTTCTCCCGTTGATGGTCCACCGGCGTGCCCGGCTCGCAATACCACAGTTGGGCCCGGTAGTAATCGGGCTTCGTCGCCTTGATGAAATCAACACTCTCCCTGAACGTTTCTTCCGTTTCTCCGGGGAACCCCATAATGAACGAAGCAAACGTGAGGACGCCGTACTGACGAAGCAAGTCCATGCCTCGCTCATACTTCTCGATCGTCGCAGCCTTGTTCATGTTTTTCAGGATGGTGGGGGATCCCGATTCAATTCCCAGAAAGACACCCTTGCAGCCGCTTCTCGCTAACAGCTCGATCGCTTCTTCGTCGGAGTTACTGCACCGGAAATATGAAAACCAGTTGAACTGGTAATCTTTCTCGATCATCAGCCGACAGATTTCCTTGAACCGCGGAAGTGGGACATTGAACGTGTCGTCGATGAAGACGAGATTCTTCACGTATCCGAGACGTTTGAGCGAATCCAACTCTTTCTCGATAGTCTCGAGCGACGCGAGGGTCAGTTTCCCTGCCCGTTCAGGGTAGTTACAAAAAGAGCAACTGAAGGCGCAGCTACGCGCTGTTCTCGTTTGCACCGTTGGCCCAAGATGTTCATCTGCAAATGTTCGCCAGTTAATGAAGTTCTTATCGAGGGAGTTTACTTCCGCTTGTTTTGGCATGCTTCTGAGTTTGCCGTCTTCGCGGTAGATGATGTTTGGCACTCCGCTCAGGTCCCTGCCGTTCTTAAGGGCGTCGATAATGTGAGTCAGAGTATGCTCACCCTGCGACTCGTTGACGTATATGTCGGCGCCGATATCTTCGAGCGCAACCGTCAGTTCCTCTTCACGGTAGTTACGAAGATGATTTGCGATCAGCGGACCGCCAACTACGATCTTTGTGCGCGAATTTCTTTCCCTGATGAACTTCACCATCTCGTTGACCGGCAGGTTCAGAAGATAGAACGTCGTGGTGATCGCTACGCATAACGGGTCCGATTCGAGATATTCAGCCAACGCATCTTTCTCAAACTGAAAAAGATTGATGTAGCGAGCCTGATAACCTCTCATTCTCAGGTAGTGGGTTAAGTAGACAGCCGCGAGATTTGGGATGTCACACGACTTGAGTTCATCCTTACCATTTACTGCGCCGCCGTTGGGCCTCGCTAATTTCAAGACGTGATTCAACAAGCCTATGTAGTTCAGTTTTTGACCATTGAGATTGACAAAACTGAAACGCAGATCTCGATAGGCTTCGGAATCAGCGCCGTAGCCTCTCAATAGGGCTTCGTACTCCGCAAAGGGAGTCTCGTTATATCCGATTACGACACAGTCTAGTTGCTCGCTCATCTTTCACACTCGTTTCAGACGTGC
>DASTQB010000208.1:0-25617 GCA_035761985.1 Pyrinomonadaceae bacterium | reverse complement strand
GCTTTGAGTAAACTAAATGGATCCATAGGTTCCCCCCTTGATTGCTTGTCGTGGAGTGATATTGTCCGGTGTTTTCAAGCAAATACAGGGCCGTTTTTCCAGTATGGGAATACACTCGCAAAGTTGTTTAAGAAACTGCTTGGACCTGTATGCGCTTGGTACAACACTGCTCTAATTTTCATCGATATGGTCCACTGAGCGGGTGGATCAGGGTTGGTCTACATTCCATTCCGATGGACGACCTGCTACTCTGTGGTCATCATGCCTCACAAGAAAAAACTCACAACTACCAGTCTGTCCGTATCTGTTCAACTCATAGAGCGAAGGATCTACTTGATTCGTGGTCAGAAGGTCATGATCGACTTCGACCTCGCGGAGTTGTACGGCGTTCCGACCAAACGTTTAAATGAACGGGTGTCACGCAGCAAGAAGCGGTTCCCTGAGGATTTCATGTTCCGGCTAACGAAAGAAGAGGCCGAAAACTTGAGGTCGCAATTTGCGACCTCAAGATCTGACTTGACGTCACAATTTGTGACCTCAAGTACGGAACACGGCGGTCGACGTTATCTGCCTTACGCTTTTACTGAGCAAGGCGTGGCCATGCTTTCAAGCGTCCTGAACAGCGAACAAGCAATCGAGGTCAACATCGCCATCATCCGGGCCTTTGTCCGGCTGAGACAGATGCTTGAGACGAACGAAGAGCTAAATCGTAAGTTTGCGGCCGTGATCAGAAAACTCTCGACGCATGACAAATACTTCAGGGTTGTGTTCGACGAGTTGAAGAAGCTGACGGAGAAGCCACCTAAATCAGGCAGGCAAATCGGATTCAAAGGGCAATAATTGTCAGTGTAAATCCCCGTATAGTCGTTTATCCGTGGTTACTGCTGGCATCGACCATCGTCGCCACAAGATGGTCCAGCGCTGCGGCGGGGTCGTCGCACCTGCCGGTGTGGACTGGGGAAGTTTGAATAACTGTGCTTCGCGGCGCGACAAGCCAGTGAAAACGCTGGCGCTGCGGTAACTGGCCGATCGATCCGGCGTCATCGCCACCGCGACAAATGATTGGGATCGCCGCCAGGTGGTTTCGAACCAGCTCCAGGTCAACCGTCGGATCGAGTGCGAGCAGACGCGACTCATTCAGCCTGATCCGCGCTTCCAAAAACGACAGGTCAGGAGACGAGAGGATCACGCCTGCGTTGATAAACTCTTCGCGGTCCACCTTCGGTACGACGCGAATCACAGCATAGTCATACCTGTATTTACCGGACACGAATCGCCTCCTCAACGAAGTGGCGAGGCGCGTCGAGACGCCTCGTCAGGTAGTCGACGTATGCTTGCCTGTGTTCTGTAGTCGTACTAAATGGAGAGTTTTCTGTCATCCAGTCGTCCGGTACGAGGTCGACGATTCTTCTTATCACGTCTTCGGTGATCACTGCGGTCATTGCCTGGTCGGCAGCTTCGAGTGCACTGGCGAATGGGAGCAGGATGTGCTCCTTGATCAGCCGAAACGGGTCTCTGCTGCGCTGGTCCATGTCGGTCCACGCATGATGAAAGTACAGGGCCGCGCCGTGATCGATCAACCAGAGCCTGCGGTGCCACATCAGCATGTTTGCGTTTCGCGGCGTGCGATCGACGTTGGTGACATAGGCGTCAAACCACACGATCCGCGAGGCGAGGTCCGCGTCGGGTTTGTCCGCAACGGGATCGAACATGACTGAGCCGGGCAGGTAATCGAGGCCCAGATTCAGTCCGCCGCTGGCGCGGATGAGGTCTTGTATTTCGGGATCGGGTTCGGTTTTCGCGATCTCGGGATCGAGTGAGACGAAGACGAGTTCTGGCACGAGCAGTCCTGCCGCGCGGGCGAGTTCACCAGCGATTACTTCGGCGATGAGCGCTTTGGCTCCTTGCCCCGCGCCACGAAATTTCAGTACGTACATGCCGTCGTCGTCGGCCTCGATAATGGCCGGCAGCGACCCACCTTCGCGGAGCGGCGTGACGTATCGTGTTGTGTTTACAGTTCGCATTCCGGTGCAGATGAATCGTAATCAGCGCAGGCGGTCCTCAGCAACCGACAAATTCGAAGCCAGTCACGCGTGCATAAGCCTTGCGGCGCGGCAGTTCCTCGCCTGCGGTGGTGACGCGGAGGCGATTACCGTAGGCATCCTTAAAAAGAAATGAACAGGGCGCCATACCTGTTCCTGCGCACGCTTCGACCTCGATATATCCCTTTCGCCAGAAGAGACGGCCATTGCCGTATGAGATATCCGGATCGGTATCGGCCTCGTTATATGATTTTGTCCGCACGGGCTGCCACCCAGCCGCGAGCAGTTTCTTTCTCGCCTTATGATAGGTGGATTCTGTGATGGCCGGGAGTTTGGCATGCCGTCGTGGTTGGCATGGTTTCTCCTGCGTCAATGCAACGCCAGGCAAGAGTCCGGTGATGAGAACTGCAAGGAAGAGTCGTCTCATTCTGCTTAGTCTCCATTCGTCATACTAGCCACAGATCTACGCGGATTAACACAGATTTTGAGATCACAATTTGTGATCTCAAAATTAAAAATGCAACTCCTTGACAGATAAATCCATTCAGTCAATCATTTTGTGCATGAGCCTTACATCCATTCAAGAAGAAATTGTTCGCCTTAGTTCCGCTGAGCGAGCGATGCTAATCGACATCCTTTGGGAAAGCCTCGATGAAGAGCGCGTTAAGGAGATCGAAGCGAAATGGGCTGCTGAATCGGAGGCACGCATCGACGCCGTTGATCGGGGCGAATTGCCCACCGTAGATGGACCGTCCGCGCTTGAAGATCTTCGCTCGTCTCTCAGGAAATGATGCGATACCGATTTACGTCGTCGGCGCTTACCGAGTTGAGACAAGCGACGCTGTATTACGAGCAACGTGAAAATGGGTTAGGCACGGCATTTCTAAACGAAATTGACGCCACGCTTAATCGAATTCTTCAGCACCCAGCCGCCTGGCACCAGTTGTCTTCACGAACCAGACGCTGTCGCACTCACCGTTTCCCGTTCGGTCTGATCTACCAGATTCGTACTGACGAAATTCTCATAACTTCAGTGATGGACTTGCGTCGTGATCCGGAGAGTTGGACGGAACTGCTGTAGAGATTCCGTTTCGACCTGGCATTTTGATGAGCCATGCGAGTAGGGCCAGGATCGTTACCACGATGGTTAAGATGTAGAAGATTGATGCGTAGGAGCCGGTGCGGCTGACGGTTTCGGCGAGGATGAGGGGGCCGAGGGCGGAGGCGATGACCGTTAAAGCCTGGGCGGCGCCCTGGATTTTGCCGAGATGTTTGCGGCCGTACGATGCACTCCAGAAACTAAAGAAGATGACGATTACGAACCCGCCGGCGAGACCCATTACCGCCGCATAGAGTGCGACGTGTAGTTGGGTCGAGACGTGTGGCAACGCGACAAGTGAGCCGGCCAGCAGGAGCATCGCGAGGGAGAGCAAACGGTTCATTTTCCATTTTGAAGCGATCCAGCCGCCGAGGAAGTTTCCGACCAGCGATGTCAGTGCGACGATCACCAGGCTCCGATGGTAGGTCGAAGCATCGAACCGTCGCTCAGCCAGAATCGACTCGTTGAAAAGCGCGATGCCGGACGCAATCAGTCCGTAAACAGCACTGGAGATGCCAAAGACCCAGAAACTCGGAGTCGATAAAGCTTCGCGAAGCGTGTAATCCGCAGGTTCGTGACTCGGATCGGCCACCTCGCCGTCCGTGTCGATGGACAACGACTCAGGCGATCGCCGCACGAGCAGTAACGCAAGCGGCGCAAGACCGGCAAGCAGCGCAACGCCGATGATCCACCACGCCGTACGCCAGCCATTCGACAACACGATCGCACCAATCAGCGGAAACGCCAGCATGAAGCCGATGCTCAACGCGATCGTGTAGACCGCCATCGCAAGGTTGAGACGGCGCACGAACCACTGCCCGACCATCGTAATACTGACGACTGAAAGCGCGCTCTGGCCGAGTCCACGCGTCAGCGTGATCAGGATCGCAATCGCTGCGACGTTGCTGGTCGCACTCATACCAAACACGACCGATGCCAAAGAGATCGTGACCACGGTTAACACGATCCGGCTGCCGAAACGATCGATCAGCCGTCCGACGCCAAGAGAGAAGAGGGCGCCAATCAACGTGGCCCAAAGATTTATGCGCGCGAAGTGGACGCGATCGATTTGCAGGTCTTTGAGGAGTGGTTCGGTGATCAGCCCAAGACCTTGTGTGCGGCCGGGCAGAGTTCCGACCATTGCGAGCGCGGCGATGAAGACGTGGACCCAGCCGTAGTAAAACGGGAGTGCGAGGGGCGGCCGGCGTAGTTCGGCGGTTAGTGAATTCATTGAACTGTCACACGCTCCGCAGACTCACGCCCAGGCTTTATTATGAGAGCCCAGCTCAGGCACAGGATCAAACTAACAACCAATCCGATCCATCTCGTCAATCCGTGTTTAAAAACAACTGTCGCATTAAAGATGATGAAGATCAAAAAGCCGTGCCAGGCGAGCGTTATCCACCACGCACGACGGCGGTACGCACTCAATCCTGCAAACCACCACCACGTCACATCAGCGATCCACACCATTGCAACAGCATAGTTGATGAAAAGCCCGCCGCCCCAGTTGCTCCCTATAACATCCGCCGTCTGGCGAGCGGTGTCGACGTACGCGGCTGTATGACTCCACGCGTGATAGAAATGGAACGCGCAAACGAAGTGCACCAGAAGCGCAGCACAGCCAACGGTCCATGCCAGCCGCGCCCGGCGGTCCGCACTCCATCTTCGCGAAGTCGCAAACACGACACACCCGATCGTGTAAGCCAACATCGAAATCCAGATAGTGCTGCGCGTTAAGAATTCTCCCCGGCTCATGCCCGCCTCAGCGTCTCATCGGCAATAGTTCGCAACTTATTTAATCGCCTCGACACCAACACTAAAAGAACCCTGCCACACATTATGAAAACACATATCTTAACCCTACTACTCATTGCCGCCTCTCCAGGTTTCAAAACCCACCAGCCGGCGTCGAATCACCTGCCCAACACGATTTCGAAAGTGGGATTGTATGTCCCGCAAGCGAAACGCCGGCAGTTAAAATAGACGCGAATCTCTTGTTTTTACAGATGGCACACGCTTTGAACCTGCGGCCACGGAAGTACTGCCAATAATCACCCGCGGAGTGGTACGCGACGTTTTGCGTTGACGATCCTGATATTCTTTGTGGTGCTCGCTCTGGTGCTGGCGGTGTCGGGAATTTACGACGCGACTGATGTCGAGCCTGCTGTTTGGCGTGATTGCAACAGATCTGACGACATTTGTTCTGGTGTCGCTCACTCATCGCTCGTTGCGTTGTTGCGTGTTTGATCCCCGCGAGACGAGCGACGAAAGTTAACCCGTTGGTGGCGTTGAGATACGATAGCCCATAGGACCTAAAGATCATGGATTCAATAATCAAGGATATTCGCTATGCCGTGCGCGGGTTATTGAAGCAACCGGGCTTCACGCTCGTTGCAGCGATCACGCTCGCGCTGGGCATCGGTGCAAACACCGCGATATTCAGTGTTATCAATGCGCTCATTCTCACCCCACCAAACATCGCCGAAGCCGATCGTGTAGTCGCGCTCTGGCGCACGGCGAAAGACAAACAGAACAAGGGACCTGCGTCATATCTCGACATGCAGGACCTGCGGGCGCACACGAGTAGCTTCGAGTCGATCGCCGGTTACAAACGCAACCCGTTCACGCTGCTTGATGAACAGGCCGAACAGGTGCACGGCATGCGTGTGACAGCCAGCTTCCTTTCACTGCTCAAGGTGAAACCGATGCTGGGCCGCGACTTTCACGCCGACGAAGAAAAGCGTGGCGCTAAAGAGGTGGTCATCATCAGCCATCAGTTCTGGCAGAAGCGTTTGGGCGGCGCTGAGAGCGCAGTCGGCAAACAGCTTAGCCTCGATGGTAAATCGTTCACCATAATCGGCGTCCTGCCTCCCGATTTCGAGTTTCCGCTTTCGAAAAATTCAGCTGAACTTCTGACCACAATTGCCGGCGAAGGCCGCAACCTGGAAGAGCGTGGAGCCCTGGTCTTTCTTACTTTCGGTCGATTGAAACAAGGCGTAACGCTTACACAAGCGCAAGCGGATCTCACCAACGTCGCCGCGAATCTCGAGCAACAGTATCCACAGTACTGGCACAACACAATCGTTTACCCCGTACCGGCAGGCGAAGAGCTTGTCGGCCCCGAAATTCGTCGCGGATTGTGGGTGTTGCTCGGCGCTGTGATCTTCCTGCTACTCATCGCTTGCACCAACGTCTCCAACCTGTTGCTGGTAAGAGCGAGCGTACGGCAGAGAGAGTTGGCGTTGCGCGTCGCCCTCGGTGCGGGAACGTGGCGCATCATGCGGCAATGGCTGACTGAAAGTTTGTTACTCGCCTTGCTCTCTGCGGGAATGGGCGTGATGCTGGCTGCATGGGGACTGAAACTGATCAAGGTGTACGGTGCGGGAGAATTGCCTCGACTCGAAGAGGTGCAGATCGATCTGCCCGTGCTGATCTTCACAGTCGTTGTTTCGATTTTGACTGCGCTTGTCTTCAGCCTGCTGCCTGCGTTGAAAGCCGCGCGTCCCGACATCAATGAAGTTTTGAAAGCGGGCGCGAAAACCGCGACGAGCAGTGGTTCGTCACAATTGTGGCGTGATTCGCTCGTGGTAGCGGAAGTCGCGCTGGGGCTTGTGCTGCTCGTCGGTGCGGGGTTGATGATGCGTAGCTTCGCTTCATTGACGAACGTGCATCCCGGTTTTGATCCCAACAACGTTCTGACAGCTCGAATCACTCTGAGTGGTCCTGCTTACGAGGATACTGAAGCACGCCGGCGTTACGTCAGTCAGACACTCGAGCGACTCCGTGCTTTGCCCGGTGTCGAAAGCGCTGCACTGGTCGCGCCGATGCCTTTCAGCGGCGCCGAGATCGGTGGCGACTTCAGATTCGAAGGCCGCCCGTTGCCCGAGCCGGGACAAGAGCCGGCTGCTAACGTGCGCAATGTCACGTCGCAATACTTCCAGACCCTCAGAATTCCGTTGTTGAAGGGGCGTTATTTCAACGAGCAGGACCAGCGCAATGAGGTCGGCGCAGCGATCGTCAACGAGAGGTTCGTGAAGGTCCACTTCGCTAACGAGGATCCGATCGGGAAACGCATCAGGGAACTTGGTGTGAATCAGAACGAAGGCGATCCGAAACAATATGAGATCGTCGGCGTCGTCGGCGATGTGCACCACAACAGTTTGATAAGAGCCGCGATGCCCGAGCTCTACCTGCCGCACCAGCAGAACAGTTGGACCTGGGGCAATTTCATCGTGCGCACAGCAAACGATCCGGCAGCTCTCACTCGCAGCTTCACAGAGGCCGTTCGGGTGACCGACAAGAGCGTGCCTGTGACGCGCGTCAGGCCGCTGACGGAGGCGATTTCAGATACGATTTCGGAATCGCGGTTTTATGCGTTGCTGTTCGGGTTGTTTGGGGCGACAGGATTGTTGCTGACGCTGACGGGGATCTACAGCGTGATCTCCTACACAGTTTCACATCACACGCGCGAGATTGGGATTAGAATGGCGCTCGGCGCACAAGGTAGCGACGTGTTGAAGTTGATCGTCGGAAAAAGTTTGCTGCTGACGGTAATCGGGATCGGGCTGGGTTTGCTCGGTGCGTGGGGCGTTACGCGTGTGATGCAAACGTTGCTGTTCGGCGTAACCGCGACTGACTGGGTGACGTTTACGAGCGTACCGGTGTTGTTGGCGCTTGTCGGGCTGCTTGCTGCTGCGATTCCTGCGAGACGTGCGACGAAAGTGGATCCGCTGGTCGCGCTGAGATACGAGTGAGGTTCGAACAGGATTACAGGATTATCAGGATTAACAGGATTTCATCTCGGGAATTTTTTGATCTGATCGGGGATCTTTGTGACCGGGAAGACGGAGGCGGTTTCGTTGCCTGCGGAGATTTTTACAGTTACAGAACCGGCGGTGGAGCGTGTTCGTTCGGGCAGGGTTTTCTCATCCAATAGAAGAATGTGCTCGCCCGGCGGAAGGTCGCCGATCATGAAGTAACCGTTCCCATCAGTTAGCGTGTCGCGGCCGCTTCCGGTCACAACGCGCACGTCGGGTAACGGCTGTTCCGCATCGTCGATGCGTCCATTCTCATTAACGTCGAGCCATACTACGCCACTGACTCGACCAGTACGCACGACACGAAAGTCAACCACCACATCGCGATTGTCGAGCGCGATCTGTTGCTGAGTGTTGTCCAGCAACGTCAGATCTGCGCGCACAGATAACAGATCTAAATAGACAGCGTGCTCACCGCGCGCTACCGTTTCGATCCGGAAGTTTCCGTTCACATCCGAAACCGCATATCGGCTTCCATCCACGCGAACTCTCGCATTCGCCTGCGGCTGATCGACACCCGGATCGAACCGTCCATTCAGATTAACGTCCTGGTAAACTTTGCCTGACACCGTTCGGTAAGAATTGATCTCCGCGAGTGGTCCATTGATCGCGCGGTCCGCTCGCCTCGACGAAAAGAGCAGCCCGTGCAACGTGAGCAACGCCGTCGTACCGGTTTGCGTTCGTAAATAACTGAATTGCAGCGAGTTGCTGCGAGGCAGTTTCATCGATGCTGACAGATGCTGCGAAAGACGAAACGGCTCAGTGCTGCTCGTCGTGTAACCCAGGCCGCCACTGAAGCTGAGACGATTGTGAAACAGGTTCGACACCTGCCACGTGGCCAGGCCGCTGTAAAGACTGCGGCTCGCCACCGACTGGCTCACCTCAAAACTATTCGATTCATTTACGCGGAAGTTTCCACCAGCCTGCAGATTGAGACTCGTCGCGCCAAACGACTTAACACGCGCGGCGTTCACAAACATGTACCAGCGCTCGAATTTCTTCGTCGCCGTAATCAATGTAAACCCAGAGTTTCTCAACTGCGTCGTGCTGCTGTGCGTGTGAGATACGAAGATCGCGGGCCATGTCTCCTTCGGCGCAAGATTTACAGTCGCCGTGAGGTAGCGACTAAACTGTCCCGCCTTCCCGGGTATCGTCGCCGTGCTGCCACTGAGTGTCGAGGTAATCCATCGTCTCGGCTGCCAGCTCACGCTCGCGGCAACCATGTTGTTCGGCGCGTGCACTCCACTCTGGGGACTCAGAAACTTCGGTCCAACATACGCATAGCGCCCCTGCACAACCACTTCTTCCGTCAACCGATACGACCCGGTCAAACTCACCGCCATATCGTTCTTTTTATCCGTGTCATCCGCGGCCCCGAACTGGCCCACCGCAACATCAGCCTGAAAACGATTCAGACCAGACGTGAAGTTGAACGCACCCGCAAGCATGTTTCCTTTCCGGTTTGCACCACCGAAGTGCATCACTCCACCGGAAAAAGTGAAGTCTGATCGAAGCGAAGGTTGTGCGGCCGTAGTTGCGATTGCACCAAAGATCCGCGTGTCGTAGCGGACTGGAAGAAAAACCGTGTGCGGTTCAGAAATCGGGTTGGGCGGCACTGATAATCCGGAAGTCGTTTGCCCGCCAAAGAAATCGAGTCGCACACGATCCAGAGGCAGTTGGACCATGCCGCCGCGCACGCCGGCAATCATGAATTCCACGTCAGTGCCGGTACCAAACTCACCGGCAATAAAGCTCTGCCCGTTCGTGCGATCGAGCCTGACGTGTCCACCATGCAGATTCGGACGCGGAGTATTGCTTGCGGCGCCAATCGTCGAGTTTGCAAGAAAGCTCAACCTTGCATCGCCGATGCGTCCGGTGCCGCGCAGGACGAGCGTGTGGTCGCCTACCGAAGCATAGCGACTGAAATTGTAGTCGTACTCGAGTTGAAAGAGTTCCCACGGCGCACGCTTCGCGCCCGGACGAATCGTCTCAACTGCGACACCTTTACGACTGATCACGATCGCTTTGTTTTCGTCGCGACGGACCACGACGTCGAGAAGGGCAGCGACGATCTCGGCGGGCAGCATCAACTCGCTAACTGCCGGAGTGAAGATCAGATCCGCACTGCCGGAAACCGTGAGCACAACCGCGCCGTTCTCGCGCACTTCATTCAACTGAGCATTGAACACGGCGACCGTGCCATTCTGGCGACGAACAGTTACACTGCGCGTTGCCGAATCAGAACTGAGCGTATCGCCGAGTGCCTGGGCAATTGCCGCGACGGGAAGAAACAGCCGTCCGCCGCGTAATTGGGCCGCACTGTTTGGTCCAACGAGCGCGCGCTCGTTGACGATGATTACCGAACTTTCCTGTGCTCCGGTGGTCCGCGCGAGCACAGTGGAAGTGCGTAAGTATTGAGTGTGTTCTAAACCTAAAATGCCGCAAAGCACCACAACAGGCACAAGAAATTTGTGCCAGCGTATTCGTCCTTTTTCTGCCATTTTGTGGCTGTTCATTGTGGTGTTTCTTGTGCCTGCTGTTGCTCAGGCGCAAACCGTGACGCTTCAGGGAAGGGTGAGTGAAACCGTTGCGATTTCGGTTTCGCCGCATCTGGTCCGCGACGATGTCGATGTGGACGTCGTGAACAGCGGCGGCACTGTCCGAATGCTGTTGTCCGGTGCGAAGGCAAAATCCGCGGTCATCCGTGTACCTCTGATCGTGCGTTCAAATACCAGCTTCAGGATCTCCGGGCTCTTCGAATCAAACACGGCCCAACTGGCTGAACTCTCTGTGATCGACGTGCGGGCTACGGGCAGGTTGGTTTCACCTGAGGCAGTTAACAATCTCGAGCTATCACCGCAATTAACAGAAAAGGATTCTTCAACTGATTTCTCCAATCCTTTCCGTTTGATGAGTGGACCACGTATCTCACTCGGCGGCACTCTCCAGTCTCCAAACAACGCACTGCAAATAACGCTACTCATCCGCTTGAACTCAGAATCAGTTGGGGGTTGGCTGGCCCACCTGACGTTCTTTCACGACTAACTCAGTTATTCCCTCCGTTGGTTGTTTGCCATCCTGAAAGTCGACTCGATACTTCACGTTGTAAGTGCCTGGCGCCAGGCGTTTCTCGACAACAACCGGCTCAACGAGTTCCGCGCCTCCGAGCAATGGCAACGATTCTTTTTGCGGCAGCTCCGCAACCGCAACACCACTCGCGTCCGTTATCTTGAGCGAAGTAAGCGGGCGAACAACGCTGTTGCCGTCGTTCTTGAGAAGCGGCGTAACAGTCACCTGGTTCTCACTTGCTTCTGCACGAAGACTCTCGAGCGATCCCTGGCGACGCAGTTGCGGCACCTTGATATAGAACACTGCGCCCATGCGATATCGAATCACGACCTGACGACGATTCTCGGCGAGCTTCAGAGTGTCAGGACGTTGTTCGACGATCAGCGCCGTCAGGTGATCGCCCGGCGTCGCATCTTTCGGCACTGAAATCGTGACTCGAATCGCGTGAAGATTACCCGGCACAACCATCGTCTCCGCCGGACTATGAATCAGCCACGAACTCGCGGAGTTTGGCAGCGTGTTCGCTTTCTCGAACCTGACCTGGCCATTGCGATCGATGGTCCAGTCGTTCAAGCTCGCGACGATGCGCACCGGTTGTAAGCTTTCAGTGCCGGCGTGGTAGTCGAGATTAACGACAACGGTTGTTTCGGAGCCGGGTTGCATCTCCAGTTCAAAGCGCGCGGGAGCGAGAGAGATGCCAGTCGCTTTAGGCGTAGGCGCGGGAGTTTGCGCAGTCACGCAAACCAGCATCGTAAAAAAGCAGATCAGAATGCCAATGAATCGCATGCGATCGAAACCTTTCAGCAGGGAACGTTTGGACCAGGCGAGATACTGAAGATGAGAGTCGCGGATGAAGCACCGGACACAAAAAACTGCGGTGTCACGGTGAAGATGGCTTCGAAAACCCAGCCGTCACTTTGCTGACGTTTGGAACTGTTGTTCTTTGAAAGTACCGGCCCGCTGAGAATGACAGTCGAACTGGATAAACTCCCAAGCGACGATGGATAAAACACGCGGCCGTTGCTTCCGACGCCCGCGGTCAACGCGGGATCATTGTTGAATGGCGAGCGAATGAGATGCGTGCTCTGGTTGCAGGTCTGGCCCGCGCCGCCCAGCAACCTGAGGTTCTGGAGGCCAAAACCGATATCAGACAATTGCAGCGCTTCGGGATTTGCGTTTGTTACACCACTCACCGAAACCGATACCTGGTACGGTTGATTGCTGCGGAGCGCGATCGGAACGATCACTTTCACGATCGCATTCGGATTGAGCGGCGACACTTCACCGAAATTCACAGTCACTACCAGATCGTTCAACACACTCGCACTGCCGGTTACAGTTCCGTTCACTGCGCCCGTGATCGTCGGTTGACCGCCGCTGCTGATGTCCAGCGCCTGCGCGGAGACGGTGTGGGCCACAGTGAGAAGAATCAACAAACTGAGAAAGTGCGTCAGTCGGATTTTCATGGTGCGGTCACGGTGAAAGTGACAGAGATGGTGGTGGTTCCGTTTTCGAAAAACTGAGGCTTGATCGCAAAGAACGCAGGCACCGTTAGACCATTGGTGTTGCTGCGTGGAACTGCGTTCATGATGAAAGCGCCGTTGAGCGCCGTCGTCGAAGAAGTGAACGCGGCGAGGTTTGATCTCACTCCAGTGAATTCAAAACGGCCGCTCGTTGCGTTCACGGATCCATTCGCCGGTAGAGTCGGATCGCCGGACGTGGCGTTTGTGTCTGTGCCTGTTAAATGGACTCCGGTTCCCGCGCGCGTGACCGTTCCCAGGCCGAAGCCAACGTCAGCAGCCTGGATTCTGTTGGTGGTGGTGCCGGAACTCGTCACGGTCGCAGTCATCGACAAAACATACGGCGCATTGCTTCTCAATTTGAGTGGTACCTGGGCAGTTACGAAATTGTTCGTGTTGACTGGTCCAAGTTCACCAAGATTGATCGACACTGCGAGCGGGCTGTTGGCCACGCCGTCTGTGATGACGCCTCCACCTGAATTTCCGGTGAGAGTGACTGCGCCGCCTGAGTGGAGTTCGACAAACTTCGATACGGTTGCGCTCATGTTCACCGTTCCGCTCGTCGACTGTCCTAAGCAAGTGACAGCCGCGAGAAGCAGTGAGATCGCGAGCACAGCGAGTTTGATAACTTGTTGGGGCATATTCTGAGAAGAGGTGAGATATGGGTTTGACCGGCCGCCGGCGTAAAAGCCAGCGACCGGTCGGATTGATAAGGGGGAAGGCTGGTAAAGATTTACAGCGCTACGACAGTGAACTGCGCGGTAATGGTGATCGCCGGAGCTGGATCGTAGAACTGAGGCTTGATAGCGAAGGTGGCCGGCAGGGTTAACGCTGGAGCAGCGTTCGCCGCGTTTGCTTTGTTGATGCGTGGTCCACTCAGCACTGCGCCCGAAACCGCGTATGCGCCGAGAGTTGAATTCGCACCGGCAAAAACCCAACGTCCATCGACGTCCGTGCTGCCGCCGACGGTCGGATCGCCCGGCGTTGCATTTGTATCAACACCTGCTGCGAGATTGGCCGGACGGGCCGCAGTCGTCAAACCAAAACCTACGTCAGTATCTTTCAGACTGAATGCGGTCGCACCTGCGCCGGCAACGCTGGAAACCATATCTAGCTGGTAAGCTACGTTGCTGCGGAGTCTGAGCGGCACGTCCAATTTCACGAACGAGTTGGTATTCGCCGGTCCCAGTTCGCCGAGATTTACAACGACTGCGAGTGGGCTGTTTGCGGTGCCGTCAGTGATGACACTGCCGCCCATGTTGCCGGTAAGCGTGACTGCTCCGCCGGAAGTCAGTTCAACAAAATTCGAGACGGTTGCGTTCATCGTGACGGAGCCCGTTGTTTGAGCACAGGTCACTACTGCTGACATCGTTATCAAGGCTGTGATCGCCAGGGCCTTCAGGACGCCCTTCGTCGATTTAAACATGTCGCGTTACTCCTCTATGGTTGGGGGATAGTAGGCTCAGGTCACTTTGTGAAGGAGACTGAGGAAAATGGTTGATAGGGGGTCGCTCGGTTGGTTTCAAGCAGCTTAATGCGCCCCTTGCCCCTATGTGAGTGGGCGCGGAATTGATGATATGGACCCAAATTCGTGTTTGTCAACGACAATCTTCGTTGGACAGGGTGAAGTGTGCAAAGTGGCTGGGGATTGGTTAATAATCGGTCAGTTTGCGGGGAAATCTGATATGTCCTATAGGACTTATAGGACCTATACGACCTATAGATCATGTCCACAACGAAAACGCAGATCGCTCTCCGCTGCTCAGGGCTGGTGAAGAAATTCACGGATGTCACGGCCGTTAACGGCCTCGATCTCGAGGTGTTCGCCGGAGAATGTTTTGGCCTGCTCGGTCCAAACGGCGCCGGGAAGACCACGACTGTCGAAATTCTCGAAGGCCTGACCTCGGCGGACGCGGGCTCAGTCGAGTTGCTTGGACAACGCTGGAACGACGGCGACGATCGCGCACTCCGCGAGCGTATCGGCGTGCAGTTACAGGAAACTCAACTGCCGGAAAAAGTCACGGTCGTGGAGACGGTGCGGCTGTTTCGTAGTTTTTACAAACGCGGTCACAGTGTTGACGACGTGATTCACACCGTCGCTCTCGAAGAAAAACGAAACGCACGTGTCGGCAAACTGTCCGGCGGGCAGAAACAACGGCTCGCAGTCGCGTGCGCCCTCGTCAGCGATCCCGAACTCCTGTTTCTGGACGAGCCGACTACCGGGCTCGATCCGCAGGCGCGTCTGTCTCTGTGGGACATCGTCGAGAAGTTTCGCGCGCGCGGCGGCACGATCATCCTGACCACTCACTACATGGAAGAAGCGACGCGTCTGTGCGATCGCGTCGCGATCATGGACCATGGAAAAGTGATTGCCCTCGGAACGCCGGCTGAGTTGATCGAATCACTCGGCGCCGATCAGATCGTGGAGTTCAGCGTCACGAACGAGCTTGCCGAAGATGGGTTGACGAATCTTCCGGCAGTCAATCAACTGCACAAACGGGGCGAGATCTATGCAGCCACCGTTGCGGACATTGCTGTGGCGATGCCTGCGCTGCTGGCCGAGATCAAACGACAGCAGTCAGAGCTCGTCACACTCACCACCCACCAGGCCACGCTCGAAGATGTATTCGTAAGTTTGACCGGGAGAATGTTGCGCGATGGATGAAACAAAGGGAACTCTCACCGGTGAAAACATCGGCACAAGACCTGGCCAACCGGCCGGAGCGAAATCGCTTCATCCTCTCGTTGAGCTGACCTTGATGCGAGTCCGTGAGTTCCTGCGCGAACGAGAGGCTGTGTTCTGGGTCTTTATCTTTCCGGTGTTGATGACGTTTGCGCTTGGCATTGCGTTTCGGAATACGGCGCCTGATAAAACGCTCGTTGCGATCGAGGCTACGGATGCAAGGGCGAATGAGATTGCCGGTGTGTTGTCGCGTTCGCCTGACATTGACGCGACTGTCCTGAACGCGGATGAAGCCGCGCAGGCGTTGCGGAGCGGCAAAGTCTCGATCGTTGTGAAACCGCAAAATGACTCGTTCGAGTATCGCTACGATCCGGCGCGGCCGGAGAGTCGTGCCGCGAGGCTGCTCGTTGACGACTTGCTTCAAAGAGGCAGCGGTCGAGCTGACGTCGTTACGGTTGCAGAGGAAAAGGTTACGGAGCCGGGTGCGCGTTACGTCGATTTCCTGGTGCCGGGGCTGATCGGAATGAACCTGATGGGCAGTGGCCTGTGGGGACTGGGATTCACGATCGTGATCGCGCGCTCGCGGAAGATCCTGAAGCGTTTCGCAGCCACGCCGATGCGGCGTTCACATTACCTGCTTTCGTTCATGCTCTCGCGTCTCGTGTTTCTGGTGCTGGAAGTCGCGGCGCTCGTCGTCTTCGCGTGGCTGGTTTTTGACTTCACAGTGCGCGGCTCGTGGCTGACGGTTACGTTGATCACCGTGCTCGGAGGATTCACTTTTTCGGGAATCGGTTTACTGGTCGCGGCGCGACCGACGACAATCGAAGGCGTGTCGGGTTTGATGAACCTGATCATGCTTCCAATGTGGTTGCTGTCAGGCACCTTCTTCTCGTCTGAACGTTTTCCGGAGATGTTCCAGCCGTTCATCAAAGCGCTGCCACTCACGGCGCTGAACGATCTGCTCCGCGCTGTGATGAACGAAGGCGCGTCGCTTTCATCCAACTGGCTCCCGATCGCCGTGCTGCTTGCGTGGCTGCTGATCAGTTTTCTCGTTGCCCTGAAGATTTTCAAGTGGCAGTAGAACCACGGACAACACGGAAAGAAATCCGGATTTTCTTCCGTGTCATCCGTGGTCTATGATCATTGTTGCCAACCACCCCCGAGGGCTTTGTAAAGTTGGACCAGCGATAGGAGCTCGTTGCGTTTTGTTTGAGTCAGGTCGAGCTCGGCGTTGAAGAGTTCTCGATCGGCGTCGAGGGCGTTGAGCAGTGTATCGACGCCGCCTCGATACCTGAGATATGCGAGTCGAGATCGATCCCGCAGCGTGTCAACCAGCAGGCCCTGTTGAGTGCGAATCTCCTTAAACTTCCGATACTGGACAAGCGCGTCTGACACTTCCCGGAAAGCGTTCTGCACGGTTTGCTCGTATTGAATCAACGCCAGTTGCTGCTGCGCCTTCGCGAACTTCACGTCTGATTTCAACCGTCCACCCGTGAAGAGCGGCTGAGTGATCTGCGGGACAAACGTCCACGCGCGGCTCGGCCCGGTGAACAGGCTCGAAAGCTGATCGCTTTGGAAACCAAGCAAGCCCGTCAAACTGATCCGCGGGAAGTAGGCCTTCTTCGCGACTGACACGAGCGCCTTTTGCGCAGCGAGAGTTTCTTCCGCGGCGCGTATGTCCGGACGGCGGTCGAGTAGTGACGATGGAAGACCCGGCGGCACTGCCGGAAGCTCTTCCTGTTCCGCGAGCGGACGACCACGCGGAATCGCACTCGGATTGTTGCCCAGCAGCAGGCTGATCTGGTTTTCAGTCTGCTGGATCAAACGCTCGGTATCAGGAATCGTCTGTGTCGCCTGGTAGACAAGCTCTTCGGCGAGGCGAACGTCAGACATGGTCGCGACGCCGCCCTGCTGCCGTGCCTGGATCAGGCGAAGTGACTCTTCTCGCGTTGCAAGCGTGCGCTTCGCAATCTCCAGTTCGCTGTCGAGTTCGAGCAGGATGAAATACTGGCTCGCGACGTCGCCGACAACCGTAGTCATCACGGCTTTACGATCTTCTTCCGAAGCACGCAGCTCAGCGCGCGCAGCTTTGGTCTGTTGTCTCAGCCGTCCCCAAACGTCCAACTCGAACGTGAAAAGATTAAGCAGCACGCTGCCGAAGCTGCGCGATCTTCCACCCTGGCCCGCAATCCCAAGCTGGCCGTTTTGAGAAGTGCGCGTGCTCGTCAGGTCCGAGTCGACGCCGACCTGGGGAAACTGCTCCGAACGTGCGAGACCGAGATTCGCACGTGCAGCGTCGATGCGCACGACTGCCGCACGAAGATCGTAGTTCCGGACCATCGCGGTCCTGACTAGCTTTTGCAGTTCCTGATCTTTGAAAACTTCAAACCACTTGAGATCGCCGATCGACGTCTGATCCGCAACGGCGTCCGCACCACGAAAAGCGTCAGGCGTTTCAACCGCAGGACGCTTGAATTCCTGGCCATTCGCGATTCCGAGCAGTAGAAACAAGCCTGCGAAGCAGGCGGAAGCGTAAAGCCTGGGGCGCAAGCCCCAGGAACGTGAAAAAGGACGAACAATGCGCCCGTGAAACGGGCGAACGCGCGTCGAAATGGGTCCGAAAAGCTGCCACCCGCATTCGCGGGCTGGATGCAAAATGTTAATGCTACCTGGGGCTAACGCCCCAGGCTTTACGCTTTCGCCTGCTTCGCAGGCTGCTGTAGTCTGCAGCATCTTCAATCTCCGGACGCAGGTTGGAGCTGAGCGACGTCTTTGTCGCGCTTCCGGCGAAATCGCATCGACACTTTCTCGACCGCATAGAAGCTCACCGGGATCAGGAAACTCGCGATCAGTGTGTCAGCCAGCATGCCCGCAATGACGACGGTGCCTAAGATCTTCCGCGCCTCCGCGCCTGAGCCCGATGAAAACCAGAGCGGCAGACAGCCCGCGATAAACGCAAGCGAAGTCATTAACAACGGGCGACGTCGTAAACGCGCGCCTTCCAGTGCCGCGTCCAACAGGTCGCGTCCTTTTTCAAACTCAATCTTCGCAAACTCGACGATCAGGATCGCGTTCTTCGCGGCGAGTCCAATCACGACGATCAGTCCGATCTGCGCGTACACACCAAGGTCGTAGCCTCGCAACAGAAGTCCGATGAACGCTCCAAACAGCGCGATCGGCACAGTCAGCAAAACAGAGAACGGAAGCGACCAGCTTTCATACAACGCTGCGAGAATCAGAAACACGAAGATCAGCGACAGCGCGAGCGATCTCGTCGCCGCACCCGAAGTCTCTTTCTCCTGGTAAGAAAGATCGGCCCAGTCGTAACCCATCTCACGTGGCAGCGTCTGCCGCGCGACCTCCTCGAGCGCAGCCATCGCCTGACTCGAACTGTACCCAGGCGCAGCAGAGCCGATGATCTGCGCGCTGCGATAGAGATTGAAACGATTTGTATACTCCGGCCCCGTGATGCTGCGCGTACTCACGAGCGCCGACAGCGGCACCATATCGCCCGCGCTGTTCCGCACGTAATAACTGCCGATGTCCTCTTCGGTGCGTCGCATCTCACCTTCTGATTGCAGAAACACGCGCCACTGACGCCCGAAGCGATTGAACTGATTCAGATACAAACCACCGAGATACGCCTGCAACGTTAGATACACATCGCCAACTTCAACACCTTGCTTCAACGCCTTATCGCGGTCCACATCCGCAAAAATCTGCGGCACATCCGCGGAGAAAGGTGAGATGACTCCCATCAACTCCGGACGCTGTCGCGCCGCGGCCAAAAAGTTCTTCAGGTTCTGATCGAGAAACTCCACTGATCCACCGCTGCGATCCTGCAGCCACAACGAAAACCCTCCGGCGCTACCAAGACCGGGAATCGACGGCGGCATGAACGCGAAAGCCATCCCTTCGGGAATCTGCGTCGCGAGTGCGCCGTTGATCTTCTGCAGGATCGCCTGGGCCTGCAGCTCGCTGGAACTTCGTTCATCCCACGGCTTGAAGCTCATGAAGAAGAAGCCCTGGTAACTCGCCGAAATTCGGTTCAGCAAACTGAAGCCGCCGATGCTCGTGTAGTAATCGATACCTTCGGCGTGCCCGATAATGTTCTCAACTTTCTTCAGCACCTGGTCCGTTCGTTCGAGCGATGCGGCCGGCGGAAGCTGAACGTGCAACATCGCATAGCCGTAGTCTTCTTCAGGCAGAAAACTTGTCGGCATCCTGCTGCCCAGCACTACGTCGACGACTGTGAACCCGACAATGATCAGAACACCGACGACAGCCTTGCGAAGAATTGCGTGACTCCAGTTGAGGTACCCATGCATCACTTTGTCGAACACGCGATTGAAGCCGCTAAAGAACCGGCCGAGCACGCCGGTCGATTTCTTTCGCGGTTTCAAAAGCATTGCGGCGAGCGCGGGCGAGAGCGTCAACGCGTTGAAAGCCGAGATCAACATCGAGACAGCGATGGTCGTCGCAAACTGGTTGTTCAGTCGTCCCTGAATTCCTCCCATGAATGCGACCGGCAAAAACACAGCCGAGAGGATCAGCGCGATCGCGATCACTGGTCCACCAACTTCCTTCATGGCCTGGATCGTCGCCTCTTTTGGCGACTTGCCCTGCTCGATGTGATGTTCGACTGCTTCGACGACGATGATCGCGTCGTCGACGACGAGACCGATCGCGAGTACAAACGCAAACAGCGATAACGTGTTGATTGAAAAACCAAGGAGGGGGAACACGGCACACGTTCCGATCAGCGATACCGGAACTGCGATCACGGGAATGATCGTGGCGCGCCAGTTTTGCAGAAACACAAATACGACGATGATCACCAGGACCATCGCTTCAAGCAGCGTGGTAAGTGTTTCCTTCATGCCCTCGCTGACAGGTCGCGTCGTGTCGAACACGACTGCGTACTCGAGATCGTTTGGAAAACGCTCTTTCAACTCCGCCATCGTTTTCCGCAGACCGTCGGCAGTCGCGAGCGCGTTCGAGCCTGGAGTCTGAAACACGGCGACGATCGCACTCGGCTGGCCGTTCATTCGTGAGCTCTGTTGATAGTTCAGCGCACCAAGCTCGATGCGCGCGACGTCTTTCAAGCGAACAACAGAACCGTCGGCGTTTGCGCGTACAACCACGTTGCCGAACTCTTCCGGCGTTTCAAGCCGGCCCTGCGCGCGGACCGTGTACGTCTTTTCCATTCCCTGCGGCGCCGGTGCTGCGCCGACGCGACCCGAAGGATTGACGTTGCTCTGTTGCCTGACTGCGTTCGCCAGATCGGGAACTCCCAGCCCGAGCTTCGCGAGCACATCAGGCTTCACCCAGATGCGCATTGCGTAATCGCTCGAACCAAAGACCCGCACTTCACCGACACCCGGTACGCGATAGAGCACGTCGTTGATGTTGATGTTTGCGTAGTTTGCAAGGAACAGCGAATCGTAAGTTTGATTCGGCGAATAGAGCGAAAAGACGAGCATCGGCAAGCCAGTCGACTTCCGCGTCGTCAAACCAAACTGGTTTACGTCAGTCGGAAGATTAGGCTGCGCCTGCGCGAGCCGGTTCTGCACGTTGACCTGATCGATGTTGACGTCGGTATCGACTCCGAACGTGACCATCAACTGCTGGCTTCCGTCGTTGGCGTTGATCGACTGCATGTAGAGCATGTCGTCAACACCGTTCATCTGTTGCTCGATCGGAGTTGAGACAGACTGCTCGATCGTGATCGCGTCGGCGCCTGTGTAATTGCTCGTGACGATGATCTGCGGCGGCAGGATCTCGGGAAAGAGCGCGAGTGGCAAACCCGACATCGCGATCAAACCGCCGATGACGGTAACGATCGCAATCACAATCGCCACGATCGGTCGTTCGATGAAGAACCTGGACATTGTTAACCCCTTACTGGTTGCTCGCGGTTTCAACAAACGGCTTCGGCGACACGGGCATTCCTGGTCTCACTTTCAACGTTCCTTCAGCGACGATTGACTCGCCGGGTTTCAGCCCGTCTTCGACAACCCAGTTAGAGCCACTCTTTTCGCCGAGCTTTACGGAACGAATACTGACCGTGTTGTCGGGACCAACGACCGCGACCTGGTAAATCCCCTGTAACTCACTGACTGCTCTTTGCGGCACCAGCAGCGCCTCTTCTCTCACGCTCGTCATTGCACGCACTCGTCCGTACTGACCGGGCCGCAACAGGTTTCCTGCATTCGCAAACACGCCCGCCATGCGAATCGCACCGGTCCGCGGGTCAACTTCGCGATCGGCGAAATAGAACCGGCCTTTCTCGGGATACGTCGTGCCGTCGGCAAGTATCAGCTCGAGTTCGAGCTGGTCCAATGCGTTCGTGTGTTCGGAACCCGGTCTCGTGTAGTTCAGGTATTCCTGCTCGCTCAACGTGAAATACACTTTGATCGGATCGACGGTTGAGATGGTCGTCAATGGGGCGGTCGTCGTGCCGACGAGGTTGCCGACCTGCGCGAGGGCGATGCCTACAATGCCGTCGATTGGCGCAGTGATTCTCGTGAAGCCGAGGTTGAGAAGTGCCGTGTTGACCATCGCTTTCGCGTTTTCAAGCTGGCCTTTCGCGGTGGCGATACCTGCCCTGGCCGTGCTCACCTGCGCCTTTGCGTGAGCGAGCTGTGCTTTGGCGGCTTCGATTCCTGCGCGCGCCGACTCAACCTGTGCTTTCGAGACGACGTTCGCCTGCACTGCGTTGTCGTATTCCTGTTGCGTCACGGCCTTTTGCTCGACGAGCGGGCGATACCTGTCGACGTCGAGTTGAGTCTTGACGTGATTTGCCTCGGCCTGAGACAGCTGTGCCTGTGCTTGAGAAAGTTGACTGTTTGCTTGTTGAAGTTGTGCTTCTGCCTGGACGACTTGTGATGTTGCCTGTTCGAGTTGGCCCTGAAACTGCGCCACTTGCCCGTTGGCCTGGTCCACCGCTGCCTGAAACGGCCGGGGATCGATTTGAAACAGAAGCTGGCCTTTTTTGACGAATGAGCCTTCCTTGAAATCCTGTCGCAGGAGGTAACCCGTGACCTGCGCTTTGATCTCGGCGTTGACCATGCCCTCGGTGGTGCCAATCCACTCCTTATAGATCGGCACGTTGGTTTGCTTGACGGAAATCACTTCAACTTCGAGCGGCGGTGGCGCTCCTTCGGGCGGTTTGTTCGAACGCGCAACAACCAGTAGACCTGCAACGACGAGTAAAGTTGCGACGCCTGCCGTCGAAAGAAGTACCTTGTGTTTTGTTAGTAGTGCCTGGAGTGCTCGTAAACGACTCACTTGTTGTCCTCCGGACTGCTGGTTGGATCCCCCCGAAGCAGGTGGTCCCGAGGTCTTTGCCCAATCGACCCTGGACCACCTGCTCGCCGCAGCGCAGGACTCGCGCCATTCGTCCCGCGCTCAATCAATCTCGGTGCCAAAAGTTCATTCTTGGTCGTAGACCAGTGCAAGGGGCTTGCCATCTATTTGCGGGGTAATTTGGGGCGAGTGAGCAGGTCTGGTGACGACAACTCGTCAGGTGACGATATTTCGTCATCACGGTTTTCGAAGTAACCACAGATGACACGGATAGAAAATCCGGATTTAAATCCGCGTTATCTGTGGCCTGGTTTTACGCAACGTTTACAGCAGTTGCTCGTCAGGGGCGCGTCAAGTATTCTGTGGGCGAGGAACAATGGGGGATCAAATCGTGGCCCATGCTGCTCAAAGTGTCGTCGACGATCGCCAAACGCAGAAGTACCTCACTCTATTAGAACTCTCTAAAGCAATTACGTCGCATCGAGACCCGTCAGACTTGTTTCACGACCTGGCGTGTCGTCTCCAGAACCTGTTTCCGTTCCGCGACATGGCTGTGCTGCTCTACGACGGCCGGCGAAATGTGATGCGTTCGCACATCATGGAGGGCTCCGACGCGGCGGAGTACATCGGCAAGGAACCAACCGAGGTAGCGGTCGAAGATTCAATCAACGGCTACGTTTGGAAACATCAAACGCCCATCATCATCGACGATTTAGACCAGGATTTCCGCTTCCCCGCGGCGCAGCTCATTCGCGAGAAGGGAATTAAATCCGTTTGCTGTCTCCCGCTGAGCACTGTTCATCAAAAACTCGGAGCTCTGAACCTGTGGAGCGACGAGATCGGCGCCTATCGCGACTTCGACATCAATTTCGCGCAGTTAGTCGCAACGCAGATCGCCGTCGCATTCGAGGCACAGTTTCAACGCGAGCAGATCGCGCGCGAACGCGATCGTTCGCAACTCCTGCTGCAAGTCAACAACACGCTCGTTTCGCACCTGAATCTGCGAGAGTTGCTCTCCGCGATCTCCTTTGCTTTGAGCCCGGTTATGCCTCACGAAGCCGCTGCTTTGACGCTTTATGACGAATCGCGTAACGAACTGCGTGTAGCCGCGTTGGATGTTCCCGAACACGACGCGAAGTGCATGACGGGAACGGTCATCCCGTTCGACGGTAATCCGATCGGCGAGGCATTCTCCACGCGGAAAACCGTGCTTTTCGACCACCATAACGCTCACGATCCTCAGGCTGCCTGTTCCGGACTCGTCTCCGGTTGTGCCTCGCCTTTGATCTTTCGCGATCGAGTGCTCGGTGTGCTCGGGATCAAGAGCAATCGCGAGCACGCTTTCTCGTCAGAGGACGCCGAGCTGTTTGAGCAGGTCGCGAAGCAGGTTGCGATCGCTGTCGAAAACGCGCTCGCCTACAACGAGATCGAAACCCTCAAGAACAAACTCGAAAAAGAGAAGCTGTACCTGGAAGAAGAGATCCGCACCGAGTACAACTTCCAGGAGATCGTCGGCGCCAGTCCTGTCCTGCGTCGCGTGTTGCAGAACGTCGAGACAGTTGCAAAAACCGATTCGACGGTTCTGATTTACGGCGAGACCGGCACCGGCAAGGAACTGATCGCGCGCGCCATTCATAACCTGAGCGACCGCCGTGAACGAACTCTCGTCAAAGTAAACTGCGCCGCTATTCCAACCGGGCTTCTGGAAAGCGAACTCTTCGGACACGAGAAAGGCGCGTTTACCGGAGCGATTGACCGTCGTATCGGGCGCTTCGAACTCGCGCATCAAGGCACGATATTCCTCGACGAAGTGGAAGATATTCCGCTCGAACTCCAATCCAAGCTGCTTCGCGTGTTGCAGGAACAGGAGTTTGAACGGCTGGGAAGTTCCCGCACGATGCGAGTGGACGTGCGTGTAGTCGCAGCCACAAACGCCGATCTCGAAGAGCTTGTCGAAGCGAAGAAGTTTCGCAGCGATCTCTACTACCGTCTCAACGTGTTTCCAATCAACGTTCCGCCGTTGCGTGAGCGGCCGGAAGACATCTCGCTGCTGGTCCATTTCTTCGCGCAGAAGTTTTCACAGCAGATGAAGCGCAGGATCGAGAGTGTTCCAAAAGAGACGATGGCTGCGCTGGTCAACTACCACTGGCCCGGCAACATTCGCGAACTGCAAAATCTGGTCGAACGCGGTGTGATTCTGTCGCGCGGATCGACTCTCGAGATTCCCCTCGGCGAACTGAAACAGGCGACAAAGGCTGTAAACCACACGAACGGCTCGACAACTCTCGAATCCGTCGAACGCGAACATATCCTTCGAGTGCTCAGCGAATCGAAATGGGTGATCGGCGGTCCCGCCGGCGCTGCCGCGCGACTCGGAGTCAATCGTACGACCCTCAACCATCGTCTGCGAAAACTCGGAATCACACGTCCACAACCGCAATCCTGACCGCTGGTCGTCAGATGACCTTATAAGGTCGCCGATCTGGCCTATGGACCAGCGCGAATCCTCTCAATAACTCAACTAACCAGCGCGATTCTCTGTGGCCGCAGAGTTGTATAGCCACTGAGGGTTGGATTACGGAATCACTCATACAAGGAGCATTGAAATGAAAAGCATTCTGAATCGCGTGGTTGTGATGCTTGTCGTTGGGGCACTCACAGGTGTGTTGGCATTGGGGAAGACGATTGAGAAAAAAGTGACGTTCATCCAGTCGCTTGAGGTCAATGGAACACTCGTGAAGAAGGGCACTTACAAGGTGTCGTTCAACGATGAAACCGGTGAGCTGACGATCAGGAAGGGCGACAAGGTTATCGCTACTGCGCAGGCTCGGCTAGAGAAGACTAATGACCGCTACAACTTCTACTCGCATGCTCCGGCGGCAGATCCGTCGAAGGCGCCAGTGCTGGTAAGCGTGTCGTTCAAGGATGGAGACCTGGCGAAAATCGTAAGTAGCGACCCGAAGGTAAGTTCGCGGCAGTAACGACTTGTGCTCGGTGATCCCGACGCCGAAGCATTAACTGTAGGGGTGGCCCTCCGTGGCCACCCCAGGGTCGAATCCCTGCCTGGAGTGGTTAC
>DASTQB010000207.1:0-6428 GCA_035761985.1 Pyrinomonadaceae bacterium | reverse complement strand
TGCGCGACTGCCTGTGTCACCACATCAAGCCAACGTGTGCCGCCGTCAACTAATGCGTTCGTTGGGTTGATCTCGTGCACTGCGGCAAGCGTTGTCATGTCGACAACCACACCGGCGTCTACCTGCGACTGCCCCTGCGTGCTGTGAGCCTGCCCGCGCGCCGCGACCTTGATGTTGTTGCGACGAGCGAACCTGACGAGGTCGACGACGTCATCTACTGAGGCCGGTTTCAGGACGGCAAACGGCTGGCGATGCACCATGTGGCCGAAGTCGTCGGCTGCGGCAGTGCGTGAGGCTTCGTCGAGCAGTAGCACGCCGTCGAAGTCCGGGAAGTCTTCGGCAAGCGAGGTCGCGTCGAGCTCTGCGGCGCTCACCCAACTGCGTAGCCGGGTATCGAATCCGGCAATGACGATAGCTCCGGCCAATGTCCCACGTAAAAAGTTCCGGCGCGAAATCTCTTGAGTCATTTTGTTGGTCTCCCACGTTGGAATGCTGAGTTAATTGCTAACGCGGAAAAGGAGGGAGAATTGGGCCGCACATGAACGCGGATAAACGCGGATTCAGATTAGCGTTTATCTGTGTTCATCCGTGGCCTTGTATTGGCAGCCGGACCTGGAAGCAGGTGTCGCCGGGTTTTGATTCGAAGCGCACGTTGCCGCGGTGTTTGCGCACGATTCGAGCCACGGTGTCGAGGCCGAGACCTGTGCCTTCCCCGACGGGCTTAGTAGTGAAGAACGGTTCGAAGATGCGCGATCGCACTGCAGCCGGTATTCCCGCACCGTTGTCACGAATCTCAACCAGAATATCCATCGGCTCACGCTTCGTACGTACCTTCAACGTTCCGCCTTCGCTCATCGCATCGACTGCGTTAACGATCAAGTTAGTCCACACCTGGTTGAGCTCACTGCCGTAAGCCTTAATCAACGGCAACGATTCAGCATAGTCGCGTGTGAGCGTGATGTTTTTCTTTCTCAACTTGTACTTCAGGATCAGCAGCGTGTTCTCGAGTCCTTTATGTATATCGATATCCTGGAGCGATGCCTGGTCCATGTAGCTGTATTCTTTGATCGCTTTCACCAGCTCGGAGATGCGCGCCGTGCTCGTCTTGATTTCAGTCGCGAGCTTTACCGCTGCAAGCTGCGAATTGACGCGTGCCAGCACGTCAGAGATCGCGGTCGAAGGTATTTCATTGAGAAACTGGTCCAACGCTTTGGCATCGATACCGGCCTCGACGAGGTTCGCCGAAAACTTCCACGGTTCCGGGACACCATGCGCGTCGAGCCACGCAGAGACTTCATCCTCCCTGTCGCTTTGATCGAGCGCGTTTAACTGCTCAGCCGTCTCCGTGCGATCGATGGCCCGACTCTCGAAAGTTTCGATCGCAACCTGCTGCTCCTCAGTCAGGTCGTTGGAGCAAAGCCTGATATCCGCTGCCCGCAGCTCCTTTAAGACGTCGATCAGATCGTTTGCCGCGCGCGTCGCGCCCGCGGCCGGATTGTTGAGCTCGTGAGCGAGCCCGGCGGACAGTTTGCCGAGCGCCATCAACTTGTCCTGCTGCTGATCGAGCGTGGTCGCTTCACGCACGCGATCGCTCAACACGCCAACGAGTCGTTGCACCGCAACCGGCATGCGCTGCATCAACTCCGGAAACAGACCAATCGGAAACCACAGCACACGCACGTCTGTCACAGCGCGCCCGGTCACCTGCAACTCGGTCATGCGCGAAAAAGGAAGCATTCCACTTACTTCCGTCGCACGATCGCCTGCTCGCGAGATGTAAACTTGATCGTGGTCGGTTTCGTCCCAGTAAGCGTGTACTTCGCCTTCGAGATAGATCCACATCGCCGACGGCTTATCACCTTTGCGAAACAACACGTCACCAGCCGCGTATCGGCGGTCTTCCGTGTTATCGGCAAACCACTTCAACTGGTCCTCAGGCAGATCGGCAAACACATGTACGCGACGAAGTGCTTCGACTTTATCCGGCGGTGAAGACATCGCAGGAAGGATCGCTTCAACGCCGCCCGACACAATCTCGCCGCCATCTGTCTTCGTTTCTTCCATCTGTTACACGACCTTACTCAGATATTGATGCACGAAAGAGATCGCAACCGATCCCTCACCCACGCCCGATGCGACACGCTTAACAGAACCGTGCCGCACGTCCCCGACGACAAAGATGCCCGGAACATTCGTTTCGAGCAATCCCGGATCGCGATCGAGCTTCCAGCCGCTGGGCCGTTTGCCGTCGCGCGTGAGTTGCGGACCGGAGTAGATAAAGCCGTGCTCGTCGCGTTCGACGATGTTTGCAAGCCAGTCAGTGTTTGGCGCGGCGCCGATCATGATAAAGAGCGAGTTGGCAGGCACTTTGCTGATCTCATTCGTGACCGTGCAGTGAATCGTGATCGCTTCGAGATGATCTTCACCGTGCGCCGCAACCACAGCCGTGTTGAATTCGATATGAATGTTTGGAGTCGCTTTGAGCTGATTGATCAGGTACTGCGACATCGAAGTGGCGAGGGATGAGCCGCGCACGAGCATGACAACTCGCCGCGCGTACCGCGAAAAATGCATAGCCGACTGTCCCGCACTGTTGGCGCCGCCGACAATGTAAACATCCTCGCCCTTCGTCGACATCGCCTCTGTCATTGCCGCGCCGTAATAAATGCCCGCACCAGTCAGACGTTCAACTCCGGGTGCATCGAGCTTCCGCCACTGCACACCCGTCGCAACCAACAAGGCATGGCAACTGAGCTCGGCTCCGTTTGCAAGTTGTAGAAAACGGTATGGTCCATCGATGCGTACGGCCGTCGCCTCCGCGGAAATGATCTCAACTCCAAAACGCCTCGCCTGGACCACGGCTCGCCGTGCGAGATCGGCGCCTGTCAGTCCGCTTGGAAAACCCAGGTAGTTTTCGATCCGGCTCGACATGCCGGCCTGGCCGCCCGGCGCTTCACGTTCAATCATCACTGTTCGCAAACCTTCGCTTGCGCCGTAGACGGCGGCGGCGAGCCCTGCTGGACCACCACCGACGATCGCGAGATCGTAGAACGCTTCAGTCGCGCGAGTTTTCAATCCTGCATGCTCGGCGAGGTCTGCGAGCGAAGGCTGTCGCAGACGCACACCGTTCGGAAGAATCACGACCGGCAAGTTGTGCAGGTCTTCTCCGTCCAGCAACTCGACAAGACTGCGTACTTCAGAATCGGACGCTTCAATATCGAGCCACTGATACGGAACGTGGTTGCGCGCGAGAAAGTCCTTGATGTTATGCGACGCAGGCGACCAGCGGTTTCCCAGCACGCGAATGCCTTCAAACTGAGGCGGAAACGCGGCTTCCCAGTCCTCGAGCAGTTCGTCGACAACCGGGTAGAGATTTTCCTCAGGCGGGTCCCAGGGTTTGAGTAAATAATGATTGATGCCGGCTTCGTTGATAGCAGCGATGGCGGCGTCGGTGTCGGCATAAGCGGTCAACAGCACGCGTTTCGCATCGGGAAAGAGTGTGATCGCCTGCGCGAGAAACTCGACACCCGACATTCCGGGCATCCTCTGGTCGATCACAAACAGCGCGATGGAATTGTTTCTAATCTTCAGCTCTCGAACGATTTCGAGCGCCTCCTGTCCTGATCCCGCGCGCAACACGCGATAATCGGCGCCATATTTCCGCCGCAAATCGCGCTCGATTGCGCGCAATACCTCACGATCGTCGTCCACTGTTAGTAATACAGGTTTAGCCATAACGTATTTGGTCCGTTTTTAGTAGGACAGTATTCTGCCATGCACTGTCAACAGCCGCATCACCGCATGTGGGGAGCCACGTTGTAACCCGAATGGGGTATTGGGCGATAATCCGGGGTTATGAAGCTTTGTGCTGCACTTTTATTGTGCGTGATCGTTGTCGCAGGGCATGGGCAGGAGTTTTCGCGGATCCCGTTGAAGGATCCTTTCAACTCTCTCAACGCTTCTCAGGTCGAGGAGATCAAGATCTCCGGTGAGCAGCTTGCGATGTTCAAAAACGGTGATTACGTGCATCCGACTTTCTCGCCGGATGGGAAGTCTCTCGCCTATTCCAAAGTTTTAGTCGAGCGCGACTTCGAGAACACGGAGATCTTTTTATACAACGTGAGCACTCGCAGGACGTCGGTTTTACTCAACTCTCGAAGTGCCAAAAAGTATGGGACGTACAAAGCTTTCGTGTTGGAGATGGATTGGACCAGCCCGAGGCGTTTGGGAGTCGTGATTCACGATGGAGATGTTGATTCAACTCGCCTGACGTTTGATCCGTTAACAAAGCGGTTGCTGCGTAAAACCCATCAGAGCGGCGATGACCTGGAGACGCGGCCACTCTCTCCGGCGTACAAGCGGGCTCGACAACAGGCCGTCACGCTTTTCCCTGAATTTCCGCGCGAGGTTTTGGACAGCGCGTTTCTAAACTCCGCACTCGTTCTTCCCGAACAGGGCATCATCCTCCAGAAGAACTACGCCGGGCATGACGACGATGTGTGGTTTCTCGATTTCAAGGGCAAGTCTGTAAGACGTTTAGTAAATCTTCCGCAGGATGCGCTTTATGCTTTTCGTGGTGGGTTAACTTTCGAGTCGTCGATCATTATCGCTCTGGCTTATGGGTCGAAGACGTATTTATTTCTGTATCGAGATGGGCAGATCAAACCGCTCACTGAGCTCAAGTCGCATGGACAGAGCTGGATAGAGATCAAGCATCGTTCATCTGAAGGAGTCGTGTTTCTCGTCAGGACTCACGAGTCGTATGAGAAAGGCGACAATCCGCTGTTCATCTTCAATGGCGACCGTTTGTTGCAGGTGAAGGAGTATTCGAACTTGCATGATGCTGCTGTGGATCCTGCCGGACAGCGAATCGCGTACTGCTACTGGGAAGGAAATCAGCGTCACATCGCGATCAAAGAATTGAACTGAGATCACTCAGTGATGTGGGGCGGCATGGTTGCAACTCATATCGCTTCAGATCCGCTTTAAGTTTCGCGATCTGATCCGCGCTGATCCGCGGCGCAGCATCCGCGATCAATCCGCGTTGCAAATCTGCGGCTTCACTACAACGCCCGGCTTCGGCGAGCGCCATCGCAACGAGCACACCATGTTGCAACGCACCCGTTGTTTTATAGACGGCTTGTGCAAGTTCCACGGCACGCGCGCCGTCTCGCAACTGCAACTCCGGTAACGCCGCGAGCAGGTAGGCCAGCATCACGATCGTGCGGCCCTTTTGCGGATTTTGTACGTGGCCCTTTTCAAGCGCCTCCAGCGCTTCTTCAAACCTCGCCTTTCGATACAGCAGTTTCACCTGTTCGAGCAAGGCGGATTCGTTATTCGGATCTGCCTGGACCACACGCGTGAATTCCACCAGCGCCTCGTCCAGCCGCTCGAGTTTCAGCAGCTCCTGCGCCAGCAGGTATCGCGCACTGAGATCGCCCGAATCGATGCTTAACGCCGAACGAACACGAACGATCGCCTGCTCGTGTTTATTCTGCCGTGCGAGAAGAACGGCGAGGTTGTAATGTGCGTTGGCCTTTCCGGGTTCGATACGAATAGCTTCTTCAAACTGCTCCGCGGCGCCGCCTAGATCTCCGACTTGCGTGAGTGCGGCTCCCAGGTTCACGCGCGCCGTGACGCTGTCTGGCTTTGCCGCTACCGCTTTGCGAAACTCAGCGACCGCATCGCTGAATCGCTGTGCTTCAAAGGCCACCTTCCCACGACTGAGAAACAAACGTTCTCCCTGGACCAGCTCCTGCAAACCGTCGATAAGCGGATCTGAAACGCGCACGCCGACTGTTCCTTGTTGCCCCAGGTGAGCTTTGGCTTTGTCAGCGTTTCCCAGGCCGCGATAAGCCATCGCGAGTGAATAATGAACACGTGTAGCGCCAGGCACATGAGCAAGTGTTTTCTCGAAGTGCTTCACTGCTTCAGCGTAGTTGCGCCGCGACATTGCCAGCTGGCCCAATCCGTAATGTGTCGCCGGATTGTCTTTGTCGATCGCGAGGGCTTGATTGAAACTCTCAGCGGCGTCGTCCAAACGGTTTAGTTCGAGGAAGATGTTTCCGAGGTTGACGGGCAGCGCAACGTAGTCAGGCCGCAACGTGCGCGCAACCTGGTAACGTCGAATCGCGTCTTCGAAACGGCCGTCCTGCTGGTCCAACTTCGCGAGCAGGTAGATCCAGCGGAAATCCTTCGTCGCCAACGTGCTCGCATTCAGGTAACACTCACGAGCCGCTGAGTTGAGCGAATAGGCATGGTAGATCTGACCCAGGTTGCCGTACGCTTCGCTCAACGCTGCATCGGTCGCCGCAGAATCTTTCGCAGCAGCACTCAACGACGTTTGCAACGTCTCGACTTGCTCACGGACGCTCTGTTCCAGCTTCGTCAGATCCGGCCAGTGTACTGCGACCAGTCGTTTTCGAGGC